>DAISKM010000021.1:0-17861 GCA_036820945.1 Pseudolabrys sp. | reverse complement strand
CTCGGCAATTGGAATTCCGGATATGGGCCAGTGGCCGATATCGCTGCCGGCACTGCTCTCCTCGCTGCTTTGGCCATGGTATCGTCCATTTTCAAAGAAGAAATTTTCTCGCCCACTGAATTTCCTGCGGCCGCTGCATTGCAACTGATCTCGGCAACCAAACCGTGACGGGCAAAGAGCATACGGGATTAGCTCATGGCTGAAGCGACCGACCCTATTAGCATTGAAGTCAACGACGCCATTCGCGTTTCCGGCTTGCTCCAGGCACCACCAGACGCACGAGCCTGCTACGTGCTGGCGCACGGCGCCGGAGCGGGAATGCATCATCCCTTCATGGCAGATGTGGCACGCGGACTCGCTTTGCGGGGCCTGGCAACTTTGCGTTACCAGTTTCCCTACATGGAGCGCGGCAGCAGGCGACCGGATCCGCCGCAACTGGCCCATGCAACGGTCCACGCTGCCTTGGCCGCGACGTTGCGCTTGTTGCCGCACCTCCCGCTGGTTGCCGGCGGTAAATCGTTCGGCGGCCGCATGACTTCGCAAGCCCAGGCGAAAGCTTCGCTCCCGGGCGTGCATGGGCTGGCATTCCTCGGCTTTCCGCTTCATCCGGCTGGTCGTCCTTCGCAGGACCGAGCTGAGCATCTGTTTGACGTACAAATCCCGATGCTATTCCTGCAAGGCACCCGCGATACGCTGGCGTCCCTCGATCAACTCCAACCGCTTTGCAAAAAGCTCGGAAGGCGCGCAACGCTAAAGCTGTTTGCAGATGCGGACCATTCTTTCCATGTGCCCGCGCGCACAGGCCGAAATGATGCGCAGACGCTTGGAGAAGTGCTGGATGCACTCGCGGCGTGGATTGACAGCGTGGCCGGTCAGGCCGGCAAAAAAACTTGATTGTATCCTGTCAGGTTAGAGGACAATGGGTCTCAAAACGTCGATGGCAGTTGCGACCAACGCGAAAGATGCCATCCCGGCGAGCGTCAAAACCGCCGATGCCCAACCAAGGGCGTGCCAACAGTGGTTAAGTCCAGATTCGAACCGCATGACTTCGAGCCTAGACCGCCCAGGCGACACTCTTGCGTGAGGCAGCTCACACCAGGCCGAGGCCGGATGCTGAAGGAAAAGGGGGACAATGCTTGCTCTCTGATGACTTGGACTTAGCATGCTAGCCTGATGTCAGGTCTTCCCCTGAAGTCCCAGGTTTCCCGGTCCCGCACCTCCCGCAAGCTGCAAATAGGCCTCAAACCTGTCGCGCAAATCCCTGGGCAATTCGATCGACCTCTGCGTTTCCAATGACGTCATTGCGGTCGTTAGGCGCGCGCGTAGTCTTTCGATGCCAGCCAAGTGCCCAATGATGATAACACTCAATGAGGATCGACCAATACGTTCGAGAAGTAACGTGAGATCCAGGTGCTCCCCCATTCGGCTCGGTATTTTGAAATCCGTTTCGATGTGAACGAAGGGAAAGCCGTGTCGATCGTCCAGAATGAGCTTGGCATATTCGACACCCAGCTGCTCAGTATACCAATCCTCAATAAGTCCATTGAACATATCAAAGTAGTGCGGGAAATAGACAATCCCCGCAGGATCACAGTGAGAAAATCGAATTGGTACGGTGCGTGTAAACGCGCCTTTTGGTGGAATGAACCGAGTTTCTTTCATATGATGCACCCTGCGACCCGTATCCGCGCTCTCACTGCGGCGTAAACATTTGGAATCATCCAACCGACCATGCGAGCGCGACGTGCTCTGCAGCGCTTGATACAGGCTCAAACAAAGTTAACACGATGGTTATTTGGTTTGAACGGTTTAGCTGGTACTCACGATGAATAGAGCAGTCGGATCGTGAAGCATCGAATCATGGCGAGAAATTCAGCACGATTGCTTGTCGCCGCACTCTTATGTCTCAGCGCATGCACACAACTCGCTGAACCTCTCATATCGACGGGCTTGGAAGAGGAGGAACAAATCAAGCAGCCAGTACAAGGGGAGACGTGCGCGAAACTAAAGGAATTACGGGTCGGGATGACAGCATCGCAAGTGGTATCAGCTTGCGAACGAAGGCCGCTCCGAACGTCAGATATCATTACAAGAGATGGGAAAAAAATTGCCGTATGGTCCTATGGGAGCAGCTATCTTCACATGGCCGACGACAAGCTAATCCATATTTTCGGCCCTTGAGCATTTTTTATTAAAAAGTGCGACACCTAACCGGCAAATCCATTAAAAAATAATGCCACGCCGATTGTCAGAAAGCACATGATTGTGATTGCGACCGTTGAACCGACGGTAGTGTTTTCGACAAATGGGTGCTCTTTGCCATGATGTGGAAGCAAATACCAGAAACCGCCGGCGCTCAGGCCGATCAAGATAACGCCGCAGATGATCGATAGCATGTCGCTCGTCCTTTTTGAAACGAGCGCTCTTTTATGCCGTGCCAATCACTCGTCGGCACAAAATTTTGGTTGTTAGCCGTAAAATTCCGCTAAATGGCGCCGACGCTGGTCGCACCACGGACTACGGCGCGTTACCCCTGTCTACGGAAAAGTCGCGGCTTGCGCCTCCGCCGCGACCACCGCCGATCTCCATCACCCAGTAGCGGCGGCCGCTTGCCGATACCGCGGAGGCAACGGCCTGGCACCCGCCAAGCATCATGTTGGCGCGGTGTCGTGGCGACTGCATCCACATACGTCTCGCACACTCCTCGGTCTCGCATCCAACCGCAACATTCTCGGCGACGGCGCCCGCCGGCCCGCGATGCCGCATGAAGCCAGCATGATCAAGGCTGTTGCGGCGAGCCATATCGTAGGCATGACGCTGGGCGAGTGCGTAGAGTGCAGCACAATCGGCATGGCACAAGCCGACGCCGACGGAGGTGAACAACAATGCGAGGCCATAGCGGACGAAATTGAGCTTCATGACCGCCCCCCAAGCGAACCTGACGATAACGAAATTAGGCCGCTCTATCTCGTTCCCAAGCTTGCGGAATTTGATCGTACCAAGGCCGGCGGGTGATCCGAAAGGGGTGGATGTCCACGTTAGGCAATCAGAGTAAATTGCGGGCGGAGTTGGCGGACGTCATTGCGATGTCCGAATGGCCGCAGCAACTACGCGCCAACTTGGGGGCGAAACCGACATCGATCAGCGTTGCGAAATTTCGTCGAATTAGCAACGCACGTAATAGCGTCGATGTTTCCGCCAATAATAGCACCAGCCGGGTCGCGTAGCGTCGGCAATAATCGCGCCCGCTGCAGCGCCGATCAGCCCGCCGGCAACTGCGGCGCCAGCCGTCCTGCCGGCCAGGCCACCGATAAGCGCGCCGCTGCCGCCACCGATCAATGCACCGCCGAGAACCCGGTCTTGTCGCGGGCTGCCCGCACACCCTGCGAGTGCCAAAGCCATTGCAATCACGACCAGGATGCGGTGCATCGGCTTCTCCTCTGCGGACTGATATTCCCTCGCGGGGCCAGACCGATTTTGGCGCGAACGGCATTTGCATCACAGAAATTGCCCCACGGGAGGTCGGGCCCGGAGGCAGATGAATACCGTTCCTTCCCGGTTGCGCACGAACCTTGGCTGCCGTGACAATCTCGTCACAAGGCCTACAGTGCTTGCCACGTTCTGGAGCGATATCCGCCCGGGCACCTTGGCGTTAGTCGGTGCGGGGCCCGCCACCAATCGAAAAGCGACGACCGCGGCTAGGAATCAAACGCTGCTTTAACTGAGTTGAACGACGACACTCTCGGCGTAGGCGCACTGGACGCACTCGAATGTGCGTTGGTCCTCGAGCATCTTATCGGCCGGCTCGATCTGCGACAAAACCATTGGCAGTCCGCACTTCGGGCATCGTCGTTGCCCGACCGGGGGCTTCGTCGGATCGAAATTCTGGGGTTGCGACATTGGTGCCGAGCCTCTCGAGCGCGCCTCAGCGTATCGGACTCTCTGCAAGTGTCTAATCACTATCTCGTATATTTCTCGACGCTTTCCGATAGGAGGTTATGCATCAAAAGCATATATCGTTGCGCGATTTCGTTGTCCGCTGTTTTACAGAGAAATCTCGTCTATTAAAGAAATGCTTTCTTTGTTGTTTCAATTGCACCGATCAAGCTAAAGGCGACTCTCATGTTTATCTGGTAATCCCGTGCAATTCCGCGAAATTTTGAAGACTTACAATGCAGGAACGCCGGAATTCTAGCCGCTCGCGTGTGCTTAAAGCTGCGAAGCTTGTTCTAGGCACATCTTCAGTCATCAACTGTATCGTGTGCAATGTAACCAACGCCGGCGCACGCATAGAGATCGCAAAGACAGTCGAACTTCCCGAAGGTTTAGGTCTGTCGTTTGACGGCGGGTTCTCCGTACGGCCGTGCCGGATTGTTTGGCGCACCGTGACCGAAACCGGCGTGGTGTTCGTTTAAGGGACAGTGGGCGCACACTCGATGCCACCACCGAGGAATATTCATTTTAGGTGCGGTCTGCGCTCGCAGCTGAATTGTTCAGCAACGAATTTCGAGCGGCACTAGGGTTTCCGTGAGTATCCAGTCAGTTCCTCCGTATAGGAATCCCGGATCCGTCCTTCCTGCCGCCATTCGGACGTTCGCTTTACCCAGCGATTGATTGCGGGTGCATACCAGACCACGAAAGTCCAGTTTTGCGATCTGCTTTGATCCCTTGTGTTGACCAATCGCACGGTCATATCGATCCGAAACGTCTCGAATGTCCCAGCCGGTGTCGTGACCGGCTCCTGCCCCACGACCTTTGCTGCACCCGATGCGTGGAACGCGACGCCCGACTGCAAATTCATTCCGTCAGCATCCGATTTCCATTCCTTTCCAATCTGCAGAGGCTTCTTTATTCCGATCCCGCTAGGACGAAGCTTCCAAAGGCCGTCGTCAATTCGGCCCCAGTCATTGTCATAGACCGCTGTCTGCGGGCGATCTTTGCCCTGATAGGTGACGCGCGTAGTGATCTCCCTGTTGTTCGTATCGGCGACGACGACCGTGATCGCGTTTCTGAGGTTTCCGGTGAAACCATCCTTGATGTCATAAGTCCATTGATCCCCAACGCGGATTGCCCCCTGATCCACAGTCTGCGCCGTACAAGACCAAGGCCAAACAAACAGGGTAACTAGGCCGATAGCAATGAGGCGTCTCAACATCACACCAATTCCGCCCTATCCGAACAGATCGATCACACCAGGCACGGCCAGCGCCACCAACGCGCAACCGATTTCTGACTACTCGTCTGGGTAAGCAAATGTGTCGGGGAGCGAAAGATCGCCGGACGACGGGCGCCCAATTTCCAAACCTGGAAAGGGCGCCGGCTCCATGTCATCCGGCGCTACGGTTTTCGGGAATAATCAGCCAGCTCCTCTGTATTCGAATCCCGCAACCGCCCTTCGATTTGAGTTTTATAGGTCCTGCGGACCCAGCGATTTACACTCGGCGCATACCAAAGAACGGCATTGATTGTTGAAGCCTTGGTCTGATCGTTGGAATTGACCTGACGCATCCTCGTCTCGATCTTGAACGTATCGAACGTGCCCGCTCCTGTGGTTACCTTCTCCTCCCCCACTACCTTGGATTCGCCCGTGATGGTCAACGCGGTGCCATTTTGAAAGTGCGTGGCCTTGCTCTCAAAACGCCACTCCTTGCCAACTTGGAGCGGCTTTTTAATGCCGGCGCCATCGGACGGTCTGTACTTCCACACGCTGTCATCGATTCGGTTCCAGTTTCGGTCAAACACGATCTGACGCACGCCTAACCCACGCGTTGACACGCGCGTGTTGATCTCCTGTTCGGACACATCGAGCACAAAGACCGTGGTTGTCAGTTTCAGATCGCCGGAAATCTCATCGGTAGTTTCGTAGACCCACCGATCACCAGGCAGAACGCCAGCGATGTCCGCTACTTGAGCTGATGCTGTATGGACCGTGCCAAAGGTCACCATGAAAACGAATAGCCACCTTATTCTCATCGGGCAGTCTCCGTAAGCCACGTCACCTGGAATTTCCAGGTGCAAAGATGAATTGTCAGGACGATAGCAAGATCCGTTGCCCCCCGCATTATCATCCGACGTGACGTCGACGACGAGTTCCATTTTCAGTCCTTGGTGGCCGCAGTACGTCGGCGACATTTTTCCAAAGCAGACCCGTCTGCCGACTGCAGCGGCCTGTGTCGCAACACAAAACGATTGATTTTTTCTCCTCCGAACAAACGCGCTTGCCGGTGTCGACAAATTCGCTACGATCGATGCCGCGTTAAGGGATGCTGTTTATGTGGGCAAAGCGCCTTTGGCTGTTTTTCCGTTATTCCCGGTGGCTGCTTTGGCTCGCCACAATAGGTTATTCCATCGAGTTCATGATCCACCGCTCGCAACATCTGGACCCGTTTGGGCGCCTCTACCTGACAACCGAGGTTTGGATGTATTTGCTACCCTTGGCGGCCATTTTCGTCGGGTGCTTTGAGCTTATGATGCGCGAGAAGGCCGGTATATCGAGACTCCAGAGCGATCAAGTCGGCTTTGATCGATAGTTCACGCCGTCGCCTATCGGCCGAAAGCGCAACGCCAGCAGTCGATTACCAAAAGGGCGTGATTGAGGGCCTCGTCGGCCCGATTTTCACAGAGAAGCTGCCGTGCGCGGCAAAACAATCCTAAATTCAGTGAACTCGCCCGGCTGTGTATCGACCTCGATCGAGCCCGCGTGCTGCTTGACGATGATGTCGTGACTGATGGAAAGGCCGAGGCCGGTCCCTTCGCCCGCGGGCTTGGTCGTAAAGAATGGATCGAACATGTTTTCTTTCACGTCGGGGGGAATGCCGGTCCCGTTGTCGCGAATGCCGATTTGCACGCGATCGCCAAGGCTCCGCGTCGAGGCGACAAGGGTCGGCTCATATCGATCATCACCCGCCTGGCCTTTCCGTTTTCTCGCGGCATAAAAGGCATTCGAGATCAGGTTTAGCAAAGCTCGTGTGATCTCCTGCGGAAACACGTCGGCCTCGCCCGCCGCCGGATCGAATGATCGCTCAATAACAATGCTGAAGCCTTGCTTCTCCGCCCGCGCGCCGTGCCAGGCCATGTTAAGACTTTCGTCGACGATGGCATTAATGTCGACACGCCGGTGCTCGCCGGAGGCTTCGCGCGAGTGCAGCAGCATGTTCTTGACGATCGCATCAGCGCGCATGCCGTGATGCACGATCTTTTCGAGATTATCCCGCAATGTGCCGGTCAGCTCGTTTAATTGACCGCGCGCCTTGTCAGTGAATGGCAAGCCCTTCAAGGTTTCCTGTAATTCGTCAATCAGCTCGGCAGAGAGACCAGAAAAATTGTTGACGAAATTGAGCGGATTCTTCATTTCATGCGCGATACCGGCGGTGAGTTGACCAAGCGAAGCTAGCTTCTGCGTCTGCACCAGCCGATCCTGAGTTGTCCTCAAATTCTCCAGGGAGGTAGCCAGTTCGTGCGTCCGTTTTTGCACGCTTTCAAATAGCCGAACATTTTCAATCGCAATCGCCGCCTGATCGGCGAAGGTGGTGACTAGCTCGATCTGCTTATCCGTGAAGGGACGCACCTCGCGCCGCGTCAAGGCCAGGATGCCAATCGGGGTCCCTTCGCGTAACATCGGAACGCTGAGAGCCGTACGATAGTCCCCCAACTTCTGTCCCGCGACAAAAGTGTATTCGGGATCTGCCCGCACATCGTGAATATGCACGACTTTACCTTCAAGCAGCGAACGTCCCGTCGCTGTACCCCGGTCGGGAGTGACCGGCAAATTCATCAGATGCTTCGTGAAGGCGTCTGAGTAACCGTAAGTCGCGACACGTTGGTACACACCGTCTTGCTCGCGGGCTATGTTGCCATGATCGGCGTTGCACAATCGGACGGCCGCCTCAATCAGCGTGTACAGTACCGTGTGCAGATCGAAAGCCGAGCGACTGATGACCTTGAGCACATCTGCAGTAGCAGTCTGCTGTTGTAACGATTCGCGAAGCTCGTTGAGCAAGCGCGCGTTTTCGATCGCGATGACGGCTTGGGAGGCAAAGTTTTTTACCAGCTCGATCTGTTTATCGGTAAACGGTCGAACCTCCTGGCGATAAATGCCGATGGCGCCGATCAGCGCATCGTCTTTGAGCAAAGGCACGATCAAAAGAGTTCTCGCGCCTGCATATTTGACGATCGGACTGTCTGTACTTACGGCCGCCGCGTCCACAATGTGAACCGGACGCCTGGTTTCAACGAGACGCCTCAGATCGTGGATTTGCTGCGGATTGACGACAGGCGTTTGTCTGTGGAATTCCGCAAACTGAGGCGGCGCATTATGAACGGCAACTCGCCGAAATTCATCGCCTTCGAGCAGCAACATCGATCCAAAGGCCGCCTCGCATATTTTCGTGGCATTTGCGAGCATGGTCTGAAACGCCGGCTCAAGCTCACCCGCCGAACTGGAGATGATGCGCAAAACCTCCGACGTGGCCGTCTGCTGTTCCAGCGATTCGCGCAGCTCGGTTAGCAGGCGCGCATTTTCGATGGCAATGACAGCTTGGGCAGCGAAGTCCTTGACCAGCTCGATCTGTTTCTCAGTAAAGGCGGCCACTTCCTGCCGGTAAATACTGATTGCCCCTATTAGCTCATCGTCCTTGAGCATGGGTACCGAGACGATGGTCCGGTATCCGCCGAGGTCTGTGCCCGCCACAACGAAAGGGTCGCGTCGCCGATATGCTTCTCTCTCCATGCTATCGAGAATTTGCGCGGCCCGTTTGGTCCTGGCGGCGCGACCCAGCGTACTATCGGGAGGCGGGTGCAGCGGGCGATTTTTGCGTGCCTCGATAAACTCGAGCGGCGCGTTATGGAATGCCGCAGCATAAAGGGCATCTCCGTGACATAAGTAGAGCGTGCCGAATTTGGCTTCGCACATTCGCGTAGCGTTTTCCAGCATTGCGTTGAATACCGGCTCGACTTGTCCTTGCGAGTTCGAAATGACTTTCAACACCTCCGAGGTTGCGGTCTGCTGCTCCAGCGATTCCGACAGGTCATCGGTGCGCTGGCGGAGCTCTTTGAATATGCGCGTATGCTCGATGGCGATGACTGCCTGGTTGGCAAATGTTCGCAATAACTCACGCTGCTTGTCTGAAAGCGCCCCCGGCTGACGCCGCAAAACACTGATCGCGCCAATGGAGGATTCTCCACGAATCATCGGAACGGCCGCGATGGCTCGATATCCGCTGGCCAGGAAATTCCTCCCGCCTGGAATTAGATGTTCCGGTGTCTCGCGCGCGTCCGCAAAGTCCATCTCCCGCCTATCGAGAATGGCCGTGGAGGTAATGTATTCGCGCGACAAAGGCAGCGGGTATCTCGCGCGCAGCGCTTCCCGATCGTGCTGGTCAGCGCCGTCGATAGCGGCGAGCTTTACACTGTCTCCGTCCGGCAGCGAAATAACGACCACGGCGTCGGGAAACAGCTTCAGGCCGCTTCGGACGATTGCATCGAATGCCGGCTGTGTATCCGTTGGCGAGCTGCTGATGACTTCAAGAATCTCGGATGTCGTGGTCTGTTGCTGCAACGACTCGCGCAACTCTCCAAGAAGGCGCGCGTTTTCAATGGCGATCACTGCCTGTGAGGCAAACGTCTCGACCAACGCAATTTCCTTGTCGGTAAACGGCTTGACCGTCGTACGCATCAACGCGATGACGCCGATCGGAACGCCGTCGCGCAGAAGAGGCACTCCCAAATCGGATCGATACCTGCCCGCCTGTTGATACTCGACGAAGGTGTATTCCGGATCGGCGAGGCAATCGGGAAGATGAACGGTCTTGCCTTCGAGTGCAGTGCGACCAATCAGTGAACCGCGCCCCGGCGCGATCGGATGCTCTGATGCGTATTTTACGAAGACTTCGTCTGCATTGTTGGAGGCAGCGACATGGTACTTGCCCTTATCCAGTTTGAAGATGATCGCAAACTCGGCGTCACAAAGCCTGGATGCGGTTGAAACGATACCGTCGAGGACCGGCTGCAGGTCGAAAACCGAGCGGCTGATCACATCGAGCAGCTCGGCCGTCGCAACCTGCTGTTCAAGCGCGTCGTCCAGTTGCTTCTTGAGCGTCGTAATGGAGGATGGCTTGACTATTCTGCGCGTGGTTTTGCGACCCCGCGCTTTCGGGCCATTTCCATCTGGTTTTTCACGACGTCCCAAAGTCGTCCCCGGTTTTGGCAGGAAAATTCTACAGACTCAAAAGGATACAGGGAAAGGGTGGAAATTCAGAAATGATCCGCTGGGCGCGCGGACGTCGCGATGGGATTTGCGCGATGTGCGCCGCCCGGAGACCGGACATTTGGCGGCGCGACGAAATGTCCGCTCAGGGCAAAGAGCCGTGGCGTAACATGCCGGCGCTATTCCATCGCTGCCCGCCGGTCGATCATAATTGCGGCTGGAGTCTGACCGTTTTAGAGAAGGGGTAAGCGTCCAACAAAAAGGGCGCACCGTTACGAACTCGAGGAGTTTGGCCATGGGTTTGTTTCCTCGCGCGCTGTTGCTCGGCGCAATCGCCCTCATGACTGCGGAGACGCCAAACATAGCGTCAGCGCAAACCGCATTTCCGGCGAGGTCGGTCACGCTCGTCGTTCCCGCAGCAGCGGGAGGCCCTACGGATACGGTTGCGCGTCTCGTCGCCGAATCAATGAGCAGGACACTCGGCCAGACCGTGATCGTCGAGAACATCGGTGGTGCTGGGGGTACGATCGGCATGTCCCGCGTCGCCAAGTCAGCGCCCGACGGCTACACAATCGCTGTCTGGCACATTGCCCAGGCTACGGCTCCTGCCCTCTACGAGGGCCTCAAGTACGACGTCGTGAGCGATTTCGATCATCTCGGCCGCATCACCGACGTGCCGATGACGCTGGTCTCCAAAACCGCCGTTCCGGCCAAGAATGTGACGGAACTCCTGGATTGGATACGGTCAGAAGGTGGCAAGGTCACTTATGGCCACGCAGGCGTCGGCTCGGCCTCGCACTTGTGTGCTCTGATCTTTATGAAAGAAATTCGAGCGCAGATGCAGGGAGTCGCTTACCGCGGCACCGGTCCAGCGATGAACGACTTGATAAGCGGTCAATTCGATTTCATGTGCGACCAGACGACCAATACCACCAACCAGATCAAAGAAGGCAAGGTCAAAGGTTACGCCGTGACGACGAAGTTCAAAGTCTCGTCGGTTCCAGATTTACCGACTCTCGACAGCGGCGCGATCCCGGGCTTCGAGGTCTCGGCGTGGCACGCTATGTGGGCGCCAAAGGGTTTGCCGAAAGACGTTTCAGACAAACTCGTAACCGCACTGCAGGCTGCCATTAAAGATCCGAAAGTGATTGAGCGATTCTCGGCGCTCGGCACCGAGCCTGTTGCTTCTGCACTTGCAACGCCCGATGCGCTGAAATCACATCTCTCCGCCGAGGTGAAACGATGGGACACGGTTATCAAAGCGGCGGGGGTTAAAGGCAACTAGGGTACTCCGTCGGGCATCGCCGCTTGTTTGGACTCAAGGGCTAGACAGTCCTGGCGCCTAACGAAATGTCCGTTACACGGATGTTAGCCGGACGGTTCTCAATTATCTGATCACGTGGTCGGCGACATCGAGAATTCGCGTAGGAATATTAAGGTCTATCCTCTCGGCGGCCCTGAGATTGACCACGAGTTCAAATTTGGTCGGCGCTTGAACAGGCATGTCGGCAGGCTTTTCACCCTTAAGGATGCGATCGACGTAGCCTGCGGCGCGCCTAAATTGGTCAATTGTATCGGGCCCATAGGACATCAGACCGCCGTCAACCACAAAGTATCGGCTGAAGTAGATTGCAGGTAGTTTAAGTCGAGCGGCAAGCGCGATGATCCGCTCCCGAAAGATTGCCGAAAAAGCGCTCGGCGTTACGATCAGACCACCATTCGAACTGCCTGCAAATGCAGTTATCAAACGCTCCATCTCCATAGCGCCGCGTGCATCGATCGCACTCACCTCCACCTCGAATGAAGGCGCCGCTTTCTCAATCGCGGCCAGCAGACTTCTCCAGGCAAACCGCGTAGGATCACGGATAACCGCCACTCGCGACACGCTCGGTGCAATTTGCTTGAGCAGTTCCAGCCACTTTCCGCCTATGCTGGATTCGAACTCGATAAATCCCGTGACGTTGCCGCCAGGTTTTTCCATGCTGGTGATCAGTCTGCGATTGACCGGGTCGCTGGTTCCCATGAATACAACGGGAATCGTCTTGGTCACCTCCTGCAGCGCTGTTGCGCTTGATCCGCTCACCGCCAGCACAACGTCGGGACTAAGTGCAATCAACTCGTGCGCAAATCTCCTGTAAAGGTTTTCGTCGTTGGCCCAGCGATATTCGATCTGCAAGTTGTTTCCGAGCGACCAGCCTTGCTCCCGCAAACCACGCTCGAAAGCCGAGGCCCAAACTAGAGATTGCGGATCCTTTTCAGCAATGTTCATAAGCGCGGCGACCCTCCGCGTTCCTGTGGATTGCTGCGCGTACGCAGTAATCGGCCACCCGACGGCCGCTCCGCCAAACAACTTGATGAACTCGCGCCGTCTCATCCCCAGCCCCCTACGGTTCAGCCTGTATCATTCTACCTCCTCTTGTGGGCACGCTGGAAGGGGCTCGGGCAAAGTTTGATCCCCGTCCTTAGCGACCATTCTGCGTGTCGGTGATGTCCGCTTTGCAGCCGAATTGAAAAACGTCTGCTAGCGCCGGTCGTCTCCCCCGGCCATTTTTCTAGGGAACTTGAATCACTCTGTCCGAGAACCTTAGGAACACAACCGCCGCCTTCCCGGTTCTCCAATGAATCGACATCGGAGAACTGGATCATGAAGACGATCGTTTTGACATTGGCGGTGCTCTTGAGCGCGACAGCTATCTCGTTCGCCCAAAGCCTTCCCAATTTCGGCGCCTACGCGCCTGGATATGGCGACAGTTACGGCAAACCGGTGAGCGGCACCTACCCTCCCGTTGGTTACGGGGGATATGCATACCAGCCGTACCGGTATTATCACCCGCGTCGCTATCATCACCGATATCGGCATTATCGATACGGATGGTGACTGAGCTTGCAATAAGTGCAGCGCTTGCCGCCTTAAACCAAGGGTCACACTGGGTGCTAGGCAAGGTCAAAGTGGTGTCGGCTTTATTCTCGCCGGGCGCCATTTGAACGCGTGGTTCCGCGAGCGAACGCTTTGTCATCACACCTTGAAAATCTCTGCGTACCGCTTCTTGACCGCCTCCGCCTGCGAAAGCACACCTTCCGGATCTTCGTTCATCAGCCTGATGTCCGCGAGCCTGCGGACGCCAGGCTTTTCCACTGTCTGGGAATGTGGCGAGTACTGGCGGGCGTAGTCGACGAGTATCTGCTGGGCCTCACGCGAATGCATCCAGTTCTGAAACAGCCGAGCGGCGTTCGGATTAGGGGCGGCCCTAAAGACCGCACTTGGGCCGGTGGCTAGCGGGGTGCCCTCTTCAGGATAAATTATATCGACCGGTTGCCCCGCCTCCTTGTAGCGGATGACAAGGTAGCCCGCGCCGTCCACCATGACCGCCCGCTCACCGATCGAAATCCTCTTCGGCGTGTCGGTGGCCGACTGGACCTGCATGACGTTCTGCGCCGCCAGTTTCACGAAATAGTCCCAGCCGAGATCGCGCGCGATCTCGAACGTCGCATTCATGATCGTGCCACTATAGGCCGGATGCGCTTTGACCAGCTTGCCCGCCCATTTCGGATTGAGCAGGTCTTTGAAGCCTTTCGGTGCATCTTCCTTCTTCACAAGATTGGTGTTGTAGGCGAGCGGAGAGATCAGAATGCGTGTCGTTACTTGCAGCCCGTCGGGGTCGTAGTAACGCTTGTCGTAATGCTTTACGACCTCTTCCGGCAAATAAGGCGCGAGCCAGTCGTTGCGTTTCCAGATGATGCAATGGGCCTGGTCGGAGGTGTTGACAACGTCGACGGCGCGGATGTTGGAGGAATATTCCTGTGCGATGCGAGTAAAGACCCGCTCGGCGCCGGATCGTTCCACGCGCACGGCAATGCCGGGATACTTTGCCTCGAATGCCTTGCCAAACCGTTCAGCGAACTCCAAGTCCATCGCCGTATAAAAGGAAACCCTGCCCTCCTTTTTCGCCGCCTCGATCAAGGCGGGAGTAACCGCTTCCGCCGCAGGCGCTGCAGCGACCCGAACGGCAAAGGCGCTGAAGCTAAGCGCACCAACGCCCCTGAGCACGTCGCGTTTCGTAAGCTCTTTGGTCATGGCGTCCTCGATCTTCCTTTGGCCAAACGGGTTATCGGTTACCTTAGACCCGGAAGGTCGGCGCAGTAAGGTCATCGAGCTAGCGCGACGTCTGGTTCGGATTCGGCGGCGTTCAGCTTCGAGACAAAGCCGCTGCTCATAGCTGACGGTGAGCGATCCTTTGACGCAGGGCCGAAGCCTGCCAGTGCGGTGTCATAATGATCTCCGCAATTGGTTCCAGATTAAATTCATGGTCGGTACCCGACATAGGGGCAACGGTCGGGTCATTTCTCTATTGGTTAAGCATGAAACCCAGCGTTGAGTGTAGAAAATTGGCTGAGGTGCTTCGCGAGAAAGCGAAAACGATAGACGATGCCGAACTGAGGGCTGAGTACCAATACTTGGTTAGGGGCTTTCTCCGGCTTGCAAGTCAGTTCGAGCAGGACATGGACGCGAAGAAAGCGTCTAATCAGCGAAGTCGAAAGGCGGCTGCCTAGCCTTATACCTTGGCATGGCGTTGTCTATCGAACGTGGGCTGCCCGTTCCAACGGCCGGACTCGGTCGACCGCTGCGCAGATGGCGCTGGCCATTTCGGGTGTTTGACGATTCCCTGCGGTGATATTGATTTCGCGATTGCACGCCACGCATAGGAACATCGGGATTGCGTTCTCTGCGTCGTGGTCAATATTGCACGTCATACGCGTTCGTCCTCGCTGGTTGTGTTTAGGAGCTTTTAAAACGACGCGTCCAAAGCATTCAGCCTCTGAAGGTCCACGACAAGATCATCAAAACATTCAAGCGGCACTGAGTACGTTCGTTCAGCGGTTGAGTATTTCGTCGTCAACGAAATGACCACGGTCCTATCATCAGGCGAGTAAGCCTGCGCTCTCAAAGCGACGACGCTGACTGGAAGGGCAAGTCGAGAGGGATTGGACGCTGTGGGCACTGCTGCGCTCTCCAATCTTTGCCACTCTATTAAATTAATATGGTTAACCAGCGCTTAATGCTGCAGTTTTAAGTACCTGTTCACCAAATCAGCGCACCGTTGCGTTTGGTCACAATGGGGCAAAAATGAGCCAGCTTGGATCGAAAGACGCAAAGCAACGGTATGAAATACCAAGCGACATGAGCGTCCATGACTTCGTGCGGCGCGCGGTGGCCGAAGCCAAGCTGATCATCGCAGAAATCGATAAAACCCAAGCCGAAAATGGATGCGCCTGAACTCGCGTAATCCAACTCCTGACTTCGATCAGACTGCATTGTGCACTTTGGGTCATCGGCAGATAGTTAGCGCCGTAGTTCTTAGTGGAAACGAAATTTAACACGCGCTGCGCCACCGAAACGTGGCATCTACGTGGCGCCGTGACGAATCTGTCACACTGCCGCGATCAATAGCAAACAACCCGCCGAATCACCCCCTCTGTGCCCTCGGCGCTACAGCCGTCACCGCAGGCAATCGCTATGGTGTGGCCCACGGAACAATTCGTCAGCGGGGATCTGCGATGCTTGCGTACGTAGTGAGCGAAGGCAGGCTGTTTGCCCTAAAGCCTTCGGACTGGTCGATGCTCCTTGGCGGCGTAATACTTTGCGGACTTATGACCTTGCTGCTTGGATAGGCGCACAGCGGGTGGCAGTTTCGAATCCCTCACCTGCCCCACCGGCGCCGAATCGCGACAAAAATCTAAGATTCCTTCGAGCCCGACCCGATAATGAATTCGAACTGGGTCTGGAAGCCGTCGATACGCTCAAACTGCTTTAGGCATGCGTATACTGCGCCCCAAGCCTTGGATTTTTCCTCATCACTGAGCTCAGCGACCACCGCGCGGTATGCGCCGAAGGCCTCCTGCATCATCTCCAAGGCATCAGAGGCGTTTGGCAGGCTAAGCCATGCCGTCACGGGCTTCACCTGAACCTGCACAAGTCCACTGTCTTGCATCAGGTTTTCCAAAATCCCGTTTCCTCCAAGAGCAAATATTCCGGGCTGCCCGGGCTTGGGCGGCGATTTGCCCGCACAGCGCAGAAGGATGGCCATTGTTTGCGCCATAAAGGGATTATTGGCAGGCGTAGTAAAGACCAGGGCCGCAAATCTTGCGCCCGGTTTCAATACGTGCTGCATGGCCTTTAAAGCCGTGCCCGGCGATGGAAAAAGCATCAGGCCCAATCGGCAGATCGCCGCGTCGAACGGCGGCAGCGTTTCATCCAGTTCTTCTGCCGCGCATTCGAGTGTTTCGACGTTTTGCAAACCCGCCGCGGCGGCATTTTTGCGCACCTGATCAAGCATGGTGGAGGAGATATCGCAGGCGACTACGCCGCCATCAGGCCCAACGCGTTTGGCCGCCTCGATGGTCTGGCTCCCGGCACCGCAAGCCAAATCAAGAACTCGCATACCAGGCCGGATGCCGGCCGCATCGAGGAGCGTTCCAGTTGCGGTGGATAGTCCCGCGGAAAATATGTGTTCCCACTTTGCCCAGCCAGGCGCAGCCTTCTCCCAGGTCTGGCGAAGTTCGGATTTCAATGCGTCTGCTATTTCGGAAGCCTGCTTTTCGGACTGCATAGCGAACCCTCCGGAAGCCGTACGCACTTTCCGCTGGATAGCTTGCTCCAGAATGACAAAACATATCATCAGCAGACATGCGGTGAGCGTGCTCGATGTCGCTTTACCACCGAAAGCAGAGATTTGTTGGTGCGCACGAAATCTCCGTTATCGGGCCGACAGCAGCATTCCAACTATTCGATGATCTCGTGTAGTTTGTTTCTGTTTCCGATCGTCGGGATGCCATCCGATAAGAATCAGCATGACGAAAAACCCGACCACATAGGCGACCGCCACATGCCAACCGTGGCGTAGCCAGGAACCGACCGACTTTGCCTCCGAATACTGGTTTGACAAGGCTACGCCGGCTGAAGAACCGAACCAGATCATTGAGCCGCCAAATCCAACCGCGTAGGCGAGATAGCCCCAGTCATAACCGCCCTGCTTAAGCGCCAGAGCGGTGAGCGGTATGTTGTCAAATACGGCGGAAACGAAGCCGAGACCCAGCGCGGTGGGCCACGATGCAGCCGGCAGCTCCTCAACAGGCATCATTGAGGCTGCCGTAACGAGGGCGAGCAGAAAAATCGTCCCTTTGAAGGTTTCTGGCAGCACTTTCCAATCCGGCCGCCGCAATGAAGCCGTTGCAAACACAACCGCCCATACCGACAAACCTAGGACAGGGACTCGGCCAAGTAGTTCGGGAAAGTGCAGGTTGGTGACAACGTTCACCAAGAGCGCGACAATCAAAATTGCTGCAACGATAAATACTCGCATCCAGTCGATCGCCACACCGTGGCGCGCGTGCTTGACCATGGGCGAATGCCGTTCCTGTTGCAAGGATGCAGGCACGGCGAAGATCGCAAACGCAACGATTGCGGCAACATAGGCTTCGAGCACACTGAGCGGGCTTACCCCCGAAACCCACATCATTGTCGTTGTCGTGTCTCCGACAACGCTGCCAGAGCCCCCGGCATTTGACGCAGCAACAATCGCAGCGAGGTAGCCGATATGGACTTTTCCGCGAAATACGTGGCGCGCAACGGTGCCGCCGATGATCGCCGCAGCAATAT
>DAISKM010000020.1:0-18250 GCA_036820945.1 Pseudolabrys sp. | reverse complement strand
GACCGGATCGTCCGATCCTCTCAGCATGCGCTTGGGAACGACGGGCCACTGGTAAAAGAGATTCAGTATACAGACTGAAGGGCACGGCCAAGTTTGGTCTAACCACTCCGGCCTCTGTGCGCCAGCCCGTCACGACAAAAAAATCAAGACTATTCAACGTGTCACGTGGCGCTTACGCTGCCAAATCGATCCAAGAGTCGCAAGATTTGGTCAATGCTTCTTGCCAAGCCGCCAGTCAATCGGTATACCAATTTCAAGCTGGCAAGCGAGTGAACGATGAGACTCTTGCCCGCCACCGAGACCCGGATGCGCGTTCCTGGCCCTGGGTGGCTGGCCAAGCGCAAGCTGCATCACCAGGGCGCGCCCTTCCTGCTCTCGAAACGCACAATTACGGACAATGCGTCGAGGGAACGATGACGCAGGCCGCCCAACATCCTTTCGAGACCGGACTTGATCGGGTAGGGGCAAACTATGTCGCCCTGACACCTGTCAGCTTTCTGAAACGAGCCGCGAAGGCCTTCGGCAACAAGACGGCCGTGATCGACGGGGATCGACGCTACACCTATCGACAGTTGCTTGAACGGTGCAATCGCCTCGCGTCCGCGCTGCGAAGACGCGGCGTACGGCGCCTCGACACGGTCGCGATCATTGCGTCCAATATTCCTGAAATGATCGAGGCGCACTTTGCGATCCCGATGCTCGGGGCCGTGCTCAATCCGCTGAATACGCGCCTTGATGCGGCGACGATTGCCTTCTCGCTCAGACACGGTAACGCAAAGGTGTTCATCGTCGACGCCGAATATTCGGCTTTGGCACATCAAGCGTTGTCCGAAATGAAGCAGCCGCCGCTTGTGGTCGGCATCGACGTGCCAGAGGGGAGTGCGGCGCGGCGCATCGGAGATATCGGTTATGAAGCGCTGCTTGCTGAAGGAGAATCAACATTCACCATCAACGAGCCGGCGGACGAATGGCAATCGCTGTGTCTGCTCTACACGTCCGGCACGACCGGCGATCCGAAGGGCGCGGTGTATAGCCATCGCGGTGCGTATCTGTCAGCTCTCGGCAATGCGCTCACCTTCGAGCTCGCCTACGACAGCGTGTATCTGTGGACTCTTCCGATGTTCCACTGCAGCGGTTGGTCCTATCCGTGGGCGGTTGTTGCCACCGGAGGGACGCAGGTTTGCCTGCGCAAGGTCGAGCCCGCAGCAATCTTCAGACTGATTGCCCGGCACAAGGTCACGCATCTTTGTGGCGCACCGATCGTGCTCAACATGATTGCCAATGCGCCTGCCGACCAACGCGTTCGCTTCGAGCACAAAGTCCGCTGCGCGACCGGAGGCGCGGCTCCCCCATCCACCGTTCTGCGCTCCATGGAAGACATCGGATTCCAGGTCACGCATCTATATGGCGCGACCGAGACTTACGGACCAGGCACGTTCTGCGCCTTCCGGCCGGAATGGGATTCGCGCGCGCCCGAGGAGCGATACGCCCTGATGGCGCGACAAGGGATCGCGTACCCGATGGTCGAGGATGTGATGGTGGCGGACCCGAAGACGATGACGCCAGTGCCGCAGGACGGTGAAACCATGGGCGAGATCATGATGCGCGGTAACACGGTCATGAAAGGATATCTGCAGAATCCGCAAGCAACGCGAACGACGCTGGTCGGCGATTGGTATCTTTCGGGGGATTTGGCCGTGTGGCATCCCGACGGTTACATCGAGATCAAAGATCGCTCGAAGGACATCATCATATCGGGCGGCGAAAACATCTCGAGCCTCGAGGTCGAGGAGGTGCTCTATCAATTTCCGGCCGTGCTCGCGGCCGCGGTTGTCGCGCGCCCGGATGAAAAGTGGGGCGAGACGCCGTGCGCCTTTATCGAGCTCAAGCCCGATGCTCCGGCGGTCACTGAAGAGGACATCATCGTGTTTTGCCGCAAGCATATGGCGCGCTTCAAGGTGCCCAAGACGGTCGTGTTTGGTCCCGTGCCCAAGACATCGACTGGCAAGATTCAAAAATTTGTGCTGCGCGAGCGAGCCAAGGATTTTTGAGCAGCATCAAAGGAGGCGTCGATGGCGGCTTCGCATCCTGCTGAACTCATTATCGGGACGTGGAAGTTAGACTCCTACATCAGGGAAGTGCTAGCGACCGGGCAACGATACAATCAGTTCGGCGAGAATCCCGAGGGCTATCTCGGATATTCGCCGGATGGCCGGATGTATGCGATATTCGTCAGGCACGACCGCGTCAGGCCCGGCGACGCTGTTCCGACCGACGAGGAGGGCGTCAAACTGCTCGGGACCATGGTTGCGTATGCGGGCCGTTTCACCCTTGGACTAGGCAAGGTCACCCACCACATCGACGTTTCGTGGAACCAGGCATGGACCGGCTCGGATCAGGTCCGCTACTTCGAGCTTCATGGCAAGACCCTGACGATTACGACTGCCCCCTACAAGAGCTACCATGATGGCCTCGACGGACGTTCCATCTTGGTATGGCACAAAGTCGAGCCGACACTGCCGTGATCGCCCCGCGCTCACAGAGTACGAATGATCATGCGTAAATCGATCGCCACCGTCTCGCTAAGCGGCACGTTGTCGGAGAAACTCGACGCGATTGTCGCGGCTCATTTCGACGGCGTCGAGATCTTTGAAAATGACCTCCTGTTCTTCAACGGGACGCCACGGGACGTTCGGCTCTACGCAAGCGGGATTGGTCTGACCATCGATTTATTTCAACCATTTCGTGACTTCGAGGGGGTCTCGGACGTTCAGTTGGCACGCAATCTCGACAGGGCGGAACGAAAATTCGACGTCATGGAACAGCTCGGCGCCCCGCTCATGCTGGTGTGCTCGAATGTTGGGACCGATGTCATCGACGATGAGGATCGCTCGGCGGCACAACTCCGTGAACTGGCTGAGCGCGCCGCTCGCCGAGATCTCAAAATCGGCTACGAAGCCCTGTCATGGGGAACGCATGTTCGGACGTTCGACAAAGCATGGCGCATAGTCGAGAAGGCTCAGCATCCCCACCTTGGACTGATCGTCGACAGCTTTCATACGCTCGCGCTGCCGGACGACTGGTCGGGCCTCTCGCGGCTTCCCGGCGAGAGGATCTTCTTCGTGCAGCTTGCGGACGCGCCGCGTCTTGGCATGAACGCGCTGACGCTGAGCCGGCACTTCCGCTGCTTCCCCGGCCAAGGTGCCCTCGACGTTCCGCTATTCCTGCAACGCGTTCTCGCCACTGGTTACACGGGCACAATTTCACTCGAAATTTTCAATGACGACCTTCGTGCCGCGCCAACCAGGCAATCGGCGCAGGACGGAATGAGATCCTTGCTGTTCACCGAGGAGCAGGTCAGGCGGTTGTCGGAATCCGAGGCCACCGTCGAGCCGAGCGCGCCCAGACGGATGCGCCGACGGGTCGAGCTGTTCGATCCGCCGGCACCGCCGAAGCTCGAAGGCGTCAGGTTTGTCGAATTCACAGTCGATCAGCGCACCGAACCCACACTCAAGGTAATGTTCGAGCATGCGGGGTTCCGGCCGATCGGCCAGCACAAGACCAAGGACGTGGTGCTATTCGGTCAAAGCGACGTCCGTATTGTGCTGAACAAGGACATGGACTCGTTTGCCCATTCCTATCTGCTCGTTCACGGCCCCTCGGTATGTGCCCTAGCGCTCGAGGTCGACGACGCGATGGCGGCGGTCGGGCGGGCGGAGGCATACGGGGCAGCGCGTTTCCAGGGACGCGTCGGGCCGAACGAACATGCCATTCCGGCTTTGCGGTCGCTCGATGGAAGCCTCATCTATCTCACCGATCGCAGCGGCAGCAATACGGCGGCGTTTGAGAGTGACTTTGATCTGTTCGACAACTCGAATAATCAACGAGGCGTGGGTCTCGTTCGCATCGACCATATCGCCCAAGCGCTGCCCGAAGGGCAATTGGACGCCTGGGTTTTGTTTTATCGAACGTTGTTCGGTCTTAACCCCGAGAGCGTCGTAGAGCTGCCCGACCCTTACGGCCTCGTTCACAGCAAAGCGGTATCGAATGCGGAAAAGACCGTGCGGTTTCCACTCAACATATCGGAAAGCCGCAACACCGCGACCGCGCGATCCGTGTCGCCCTTCGCAGGCGCAGGCGTCAATCACATCGCGTTCTCGACCAACGACATCTTTGCAACCGCCGAAGCCATGCACCGCCACGGCGCTGCGATCCTGCCGATTCCGGCAAACTATTATGAGGATGTTGCTGCACGCTTCGGCGTCGACGAAAGACTGTTGGACAGAATGCAGCAGTTCAACATTCTTTACGACCGGCGCGATGGCGGCGAGTTCTTCCAATTCTACACACTTCCCTTCGAGGACCGTTTCTTCTTCGAGATGGTGCAACGCGTCGGCGCCTATGATCTCTACGGCGCCCCGAATGCTCCAGTCCGCATGGCCGCCCTAGCACAACTGCGCGTCAACGCCGCGCAATTCATTCCCTACACGGGGGAAACATGAACAGCAGCGACCACCAGTCCGAGACCCCCGATTATTTTCGGCAATTTGCAGACCCTTGGCGCGTGATGACCGAGATGTGGGCCTCGTGGTCGGAGGCCAGTCAGGCTGCGTTCAAGAAACGCGGCGAAAAGGCCGGTGAGCTGCTGACGCGGGCCTGGAACCCGGAGTTCTGGCGCGCCGGAGAGCTTGCCCCATTCATTGAGGAGTTGCAGGAGGTCTTCAGTCTGCCGAGGCTGGCAGATGTGCCAAACGTCGATCTTTCCGCGTTGAAACCCGCGGCCTCGATGCTCGAGCTTGCTAAGCTCTACCAGCAGTATTTGGTCGTCTCAATTCCTCTTTGGGTGAGGATCTCGCAACGCTTTCAGGCCGAACTTGCCGCGCGCGAGAAGAGCGGCGAGCCCGTGAAAAGCCCCGGAGCGGCGCTCGATCTGTGGAATAGCGCCGTTGATGGGACGCTAATGGAATTCACCCGCTCTGGAGAATTTGGCGAGATCCAACAACGTCTTTTGCGCGCGGCGGCTCACTATCGGCTGCAGTTGAGAGCGATCGGTGAGCGCAGCGCGCGAGCCTTCGATATGCCAACGCGCAGCGAGATGACGGATCTCTATCAACGCCTGCACGACATGCGAAAAGAAGTTCATCAACTGCGCCGTGAGGTACGCGCTTTACGCGGTAATGGAAATCACAAATCATCGAATGCCGCCCGGAGCACGCAAGATGACGAAGATCGACATGACGTCCGGCCTGACTGAGCTTGCCGACTTTTGCAAGCGCGCAGCAGCCGCGACCTCACGCCTTGCTTCGGTTCGTGAACAGGACGTCTTGATCGCACAAACGCCTCGGGAGGAGATCTGCCGAGTGAACGGCCGCGCGCTCTATAGGATTGCCTCGGACCAGCCACGCCGTATTCCAACCCCCGTACTCCTGGTGTACGCGATGGTCGGCCATTGGGCCGTACTCGATCTGCAGGACGATCGTTCCTTTGTGCGCAATCTGACTGACGCCGGATGCGATGTTTATGTGCTGGACTGGGGACACCCGACGCCAGCCGACCAGTTCGACGACTTTGGCGATCTCATCAACATCTACATGGATCGCCTCGTCGAGACGATTTGCGAACGACACGAGATTTCAGCCATCAACCTGGTCGGCATTTGCCAAGGTGGGCTTCTGTCGGTGTGCTACACGGCCTTGCATCCAGAGAAGATCAGAAATCTCATTACCGTGGTAACCCCCGTTGATTTTCACGCGGACCAGGAAGACGAACGCGTCGATTCAGGGTTCATGAATGTCTGGACACGAGGACTCGCGGGCGAGGATATCGACCTCCTGGTTCGGGCCATGGGCAATATTCCGGGCGAGGTCGGCGGAACGATGTTCTCCCTCATGACGCCGTTCCGCACGCTTGCCAAGTACAACATGACGCTCGTGCAGGCGGGTCAGGATTCAGACACACTGATGAATTTCCTGCGCATGGAGAAATGGCTGTCTGATCGACCTGACCATACCGGCGCGTCCGCACAGCAATGGCTGAAAGAGCTGTATCAGGACAATAAATTGGTAAAGGGCGAGCTCGTGGTCGATGGACGCACTGTCGATCTTCGGGCCGTGACCATGCCAGTTCTGAACATCTACAGCGAGACGGACACGATCATTCATCCGCTCGCCAGCAAGGCGATGCGCGACCGCATCGGCAGCACTGATTACACGGAACTGCCAGTGACCGGGGGACACATCGGCATACTTGTCGCGCGGTCGAAGAAAGTGCGTGACGGCATTGTCGATTGGTTGGCCACCCGCTGAACAAACGCCGCGAAGGGGCGGGAAACATGACATATGCCATATCGCTCGACGGCCGCAACGCGCTGGTGACCGGTGCCTCGAGTGGCTTAGGTCGCTATTTTGCGGAATCGCTCGCGCGCGCGGGCGCCGCGGTGGCGGTCGCGGCGCGTCGGCGCGACAGTCTGGAGCAGGTTCGAAGCGAAATCACAAGCGCAGGCGGCAAAGCGGTCGTTGTCGCGATGGACGTGACCAACTCAGCGTCGATCGCGGCCGCGATCAATGATGCAACTGCGCAGCTGGGTAGCCTCGATATCCTGGTCAACAATGCTGGCGTCACCCTGACAAAGCCGGTGCTAGAGATCGAGGAAAAGGAATGGGATCACTTGGTTGATACGAATCTCAAAGGGGCATTCCTGGTGGCGCAATCGGCCGCGCGCGTGATGAAGGGCCAGCAAAACGGCGGGTCGGTCGTCAACATCGCATCGATTCTCGGGCTGCGAGTGGCGGGCCAGGTTGCTGCCGACGTCGCCTCGAAGGCTGCCATCGTGCAACTGACCAAGGCGATGGCGCTCGAACTTGCTCGCCATCGCATCCGCGTAAACGCCCTGTGCCCTGGATACATCGAGACGGACCTCAATCGGGAGTTCTTCGCGAGCGAAGCCGGCCAAGTCCTGATCAAGCGAATCCCGCAGCGGCGGCTCGGGCAACCGCGCGAGCTGGAAGGCCCGTTGCTGCTGATGTGCTCGGATGCGGCTTCATACATGACGGGTGCCGTCCTGGCGGTAGATGGCGGCCACCTCGTCTCGAGTCTGTAGTTGCAGTGATCAATCACCCTATGCTCCGAAGGGTCGCGGCGCCCGTGCATCGGCCCAGCGTGCCCGTTATTCGAACCGAGAAGGAAGGACAGCACAAATAATGACGGCATCTACCACGGCAAGACCAATGTCGGCGCCTGGCGATCATGCGACAATCTCGAGCGCGCCCGAATTCGAGCCTGAACGCGTCGACACCTTCCTGCGCTCGTCGCTCGGCGGGCTTTCCGGGTCGATGCAGATCGAGCGCGTCGCGGGCGGACAGTCGAATCCCACGTTCTACGTCACATATTCGAATCGCCGACTGGTGCTGCGCAAGCAGCCCGCGGGTGAGATTCTCGCGTCGGCCCACGCGGTCGACCGCGAATACCGGATACTGCGGGCTCTCGAGGACACCGATATTCCGGTGCCACGCGCGCTTCTGTTCCACCCCGAACGCGATCTCGTCGGCACGCCGTTCTACGTCATGGAACGAGTCGAAGGTCGGATCTTTCACGAAGGATCATTGCCGGGTGTGACCGCGTCGGAGCGGAGATCGATGTATTTCTCGGCCGCCGAGACCTTGGGGCGACTGCACAGGGTCGATTGGAAGGCTATCGGCTTGGCCGATTACGGCAAACCGGGAGGTTATTTTTGACCGGCAAATCAAGCGCTGGACGAGGCAATGGGAGCTCTCCCAAGACGCGAGAGATCGGCGAGATCGAGGTGCTCGCTCACTGGCTGCGGGCAAACCTGCCGGCTTCCGATCAAACGGCGATCTGCCACGGCGATTTTCGAATCGGAAATCTGATCTTTCATCCGCAAGAGCCGCGCGTAGTCGCGATCCTCGATTGGGAACTGTCGACACTGGGACACCCGCTCGCCGATGCCGCCTATAGCTGCCTTCCCTGGCACACGCTTCCAGAGTTGGTATGGCGGCATTCGCGGCCTCGATTGGCGTGCGCTCGGCATACCGAGCCCGGGGGAATATCTCGATCGTTACTACGAGGTGGCGAACATCGAAGCACGCGTCGAACCATTCCACATCATCTTCTCGCTGTTTCGCTTTGCCGTGATTCTCGAGGGCATTGCGGCGCGTGCAAAGGCCGGCAACGCCGCGGCAGAAAACGCTGGGGCGGTCGGACGTCTTTCGGTCGCCTATGCGCGGCACGCCACGGAGCTTCTGGCCAAGGCTTCGCCCGTGGTCGGTCATCACCCGGCATGAGCGCTCGCATAAAACACAAAGGAGCGCATGATGCGTCTCGATCCAGACGCTGAACGCGTACTCGAGCTTTTCAGGACGAGCGGACGTCCTCCTATAACCGCCTTGACGCCGGGCGAGGCGCGCGAAGTTTACCGCGCGTCGTGCCACCTGCTGGGACCGGAGCCGCCGGCCGTTGCGCATGTTCGCGATCTCATCGCGCGGGGTTCAGGCTACGATATCCCAATGCGCTTCTATCGGGGAAAGGACTCCGCAGACGGACCGCTGCCGGCGATCATATTCATGCACGGGGGTGGATTTTGCATCGGCGACCGCGATACCCACGACACCATATGTCGCAAGCTCGCGAACGCGAGTCACTGCGCTGTCGTATCGGTCGACTATCGGCTCGCCCCCGAGCACAAGTTTCCGGCGGCGATCGAGGATTGCGCACGTGCGGTCGCATGGATTGAAAAGCAGGCGTCCGCTCTGGCAATCGACAGTGAGCGTCTCGCGGTCGGCGGGGACAGTGCGGGCGGAAACTTGGCCGCTGTCCTATCGCATATGGCGCGCGACGGCGCGTTGCCGCCAATTTGTTTTCAGCTTCTGCTTTATCCGAGCCTTGAGATGAGCATGCGCCACCCGTCATTTCAGACTGATTACACGCGGTTTCCTTTGAACAGGGACGCGGTGCGCTACTTTCACAACCATTACTTGCGCAACGAGGACGACCAGGCCGACTGGCGGGCATCACCGTTGCGGGCGAAGAGCTTTCGTGGACTTTGTCCCGCCTTCATTCTGACAGCCGGCTTCGATCCGTTGCGGGACGAGGCAAGCGAATATGCCGGCATCTTGGAGGAGAACGGCGTTTCAGTCACGTGGCTTCACATGAGCGATCAGATGCACGGATTTCTAACTATGGGACGAATCATCCGTGCCGCCGATACAGCGCTGGATCTCGCCGCAGTAGCGCTGAGGCGAGCATTCCGCAAGTCCTAGCTGTTTCGGTAAAGCGGACAGCGAACCTCAACCTAGCACTTAGGCAGCGGATGCGCCGCTTCCAGCGTCTGAATATCTTGCGCTGTTAGTGTCAGTGAGAGCGCAACCGCGTTCTCCTTCACGTGTGCAACCGAACCGGATTCGGGAATTGCAATGACATTGCCGCTACGGATGATCCACGCCAGAGCGACCGCGGCTGCCGAGCAGCCATGCTCCCCGGCGATGCGTATAAGCGTAGGATCACGCAGCAACTTGGCGCCGGGGCCGCCGAGGGGCGAGTAAGCCATGACCGGCATGCCGTGCCGTTCGCACCAAGGCAGCAGGTCACGCTCAATGTCTCGGTCACCGATACTGTAAGGCAGCTGATTGGTCGCGCAGCGATCGCCTCGTGGAACACGGAAAAGATTTTCCATGTCGCTAACTGTGAAATTAGATACGCCCCACGCGCGAATCTTTCCCGCCGAGCGTAATTTTTCAAACGCGGTCACAACCGCCGAAATATTGGTGACGCCTTTTGGCCAGTGCAGCAGATAGAGATCGAGATAGTCGGTGCCGAGGCGTTTGAGGCTTGCCTCGCAAGCGCGCGGCACGCCGTCTCCCGCCACGTGGTTTTGCCACACCTTGGACACCAGGAAAACGCGATCGCGCTGACCGGCGATCGCGCGGCCAATGAATTCCTCGGAACCGTAGATTTCTGCCGTGTCGATCACTGTCATTCCGAGAGAAAGGCCAGTGCGTAACGCTTCTTGTTCCTCAGCTTGAGGGCGTTTTCCCTTTCCGAGGCCCGCAGAGCCTTGACCCAAGGCCGACACGACAGTGCCGTCGCGAAACTTTACCGTGCGCTCCGCGGTGGCTGAGGCTTTGCTACAAGCCGCATCAAGTGCCGTTGCAGCTGTAAACGAGCCAAACGCCACGCAGAGTTCGCTGAATTCCCGCCGGCTCAAGAGGCTCATGGTGTTTTCTTCGCTATACGATTTCCCCATAATACCATGGATGAAAACCTCCAGGGCCAATTTCGCAAGTATCGCTGAGTGAGGAGAAATGCGCGTTCTTGACAAAGCGACACCCGAGCGACTGAGCATGTTTTCGGATGGCGTGTTCGCCGTCCTCATAACTGTGCTGGTCTTGGACCTACACCCGCCTGAACTCCCCACCTTCAAAGCGCTCATGTCACTCTGGCCCACATGGCTCAGCTATGGCGTGAGCTATCTTTTCATCGCTATTGTCTGGACTAACCACCATTACCTCATGCGCTACGCTACGGAAGCGACGCCTCGTCTGCTGTGGTTCAATTTCGCCCATCTGTTTTCTATGTCGCTGCTTCCGCTCTCTACAGCCTGGATGGCCGTGAGCCGGCTGGCTCCACAGCCGGTTGCCTTTTATGCAGCAGTATTCTTCCTCGTAAACGCAACTTACATCGGCTTGATCTGGGAGCTTGTTGACTCAGTTGATGACATCGCGCCGAGGGTGCGGCGCATCATGCGCTTCCGAGCGATAACGACGTTATGCCTGTTTGGGGCGGCTGCGGTCGTCGCGCTGAAATATCCGCTCGTCGGCCTCGGAGTTTGCATCTGTTGTCTGATCGTTTATCTGCGGCCTAATCCGCCGGGAGCGAGAGATTGAATTTTTCCAAGCTACAGGGCCACAGACCACGCCGACCCCTGCAAATGAAAAGCTCCTTAGACTTTGTGGGTGTCGGTTTCTGATCGGTGATCGACATGCCAATCGCGCTGCCGAATGTCCGCTTTCCGAAACAAAGCCGGAATGCGCAGCATTTGAGTGATGTGCGCTAAGGATGGCTCAGTCCGGAGATGAAAATCGCTACCCTCAATGTAAATGACGTCAAGAAGCGGCTCGCCAATCTCTTGGGCTGGCTGCGCCAAGTTCGGCCGGACGTTGCATGCCTTCAGGAATTGAAAGCAACAGACGCCGAATTTCCGATCGCAGCAATCAAAAAAGCCGGTTATGGCGCCATCTGGTGCGCGCAAAAATCGTGGAATGGCGTCGCCATCCTGGGTCAGGATTGTGAGCCGGTTGTCACGCGAACCAGTCTGCCTGGCGATCCCGAAGATACGCAACGGCGCTATATTGAGGCGGCCATCAACGGCGTGCTTATCGCGAGTATCTATGCGCCCAACGGGAACCCCCAGCCAGGCCCGAAATTCAAATACAAGCTCGCCTGGATGAAGCGGCTGTTGACGCACGCTGCAGAGCTCTACGCGCTTGACGCTCCCGTCGTGCTTGCCGGAGACTTTAATGTCGTACCGACCGACTCCGACATCTATCCCAGCAAATCGTACGCCAATAATGCTCTTGTGCAGCCGGAACCTCGGGCGTTGTTTCGGCGCATTATCGATCAGGGTTGGATCGATGCCATCCGCACAGTTCATCCCGATGCGCCGATGTTCACATTTTGGGATTACAAGCGAAACCGGTGGGAACGCGACGCCGGCCTCCGCATCGACCATTTGCTGTTGAACCCGAAAGCCGCAAAGCGCCTGGTCGACGCGGGTGTCGACCGCGAGGTCCGTGGGGTAGTAGGCGCGAGCGATCACGCCCCGGCGTGGATTGTGCTTCGCGATGCATCGGCGGCGCGTCGGAAATCGGCCTCACATTCAGAAAAGCGATCGCCGCCGGCAAGCAAGCAAATCGCAAGTCATCCCGCGTCGCTGTCCCGCCGCCCGCTGTTGGTCATCGACGGGGATTCATTTGCACATCGTTCCTATCACGCTCTCCCGAAAACGATCCTCAGGCGTGGCCATAAGCCTGCCGGTGCTATCCTTGGCTTTGCCAATATGCTGCTCCACTTCTATCGCGATGAGCAGCCGCGTGCCGTGTTTGTCGCCTGGGACACATTGGACGTCCCCACCTACCGGCATGAGAAATTTCCCGCTTACCAAAGCGGCCGTGAATTTGACGACGCCTTGCTCGAGCAGCTCGATGTGCTGCCGGAATTTGTTGCTGTATGCGGATTTCGGAATCTGAAGGCACCGGGCTTCGAGGCAGATGATTTTCTTGCCGCCGCCGCCGCAGCGGGAGAGAAGCGCGGCGGTCGTGTCGTTGTTGCGAGCGGCGACCGCGATACGTTCCAGCTCGCCTCGGACCACACCACCATCCTATATCCCGTCCGGGCAGGGGAGATTGCGCGTATCGGCCCCGCGGAGGTTCGCGCGCGGTATGGCGTCGATCCGGCCCAGGTCGCTGATTTTATCGCCTTGCGCGGCGATCCCTCCGACAAGGTACCGGGCGCACCGGGGGTCGGGGCAACGGGCGCTGCAATGCTGCTGCAGCGATACGGCACTCTCGAGGCCGCGCTTGAAGCTGGGCGATTTCCCGCGATGGCAGAACGCTTGCGGCTTTTCAGATCGCTCGCCACCATGAACCGAAATGCCCCGTTGCCAAGCCTTCGGAACCAAAAACCGACGTGGCACAAGGCAGCCGCGCTCGCCCGACGATGGGAACTGATTCAACTTGCGAATAGACTCGAAGCGCTTGCTTGAGTTTCCCGCCGGGCACCAAGACTGTTTTGCCGTCGTTGTCGTCTTGACCGCTCTACCCCAAAACCTGCCAATGTCAGCTTCTAGTGCGGCCGGACGTATCGTACCGCTGGCGAGCATTCTGGATGGCCGGACGGTTCTTGCGCGCCCATAAGCCCAGTTCGCTGACCGGAATGAGCAATGACCGGCCGAGCTTGGTCAATTCATAGTCTACCCGCGGCGGAATGGTCGCGAACACGGTGCGAGTCACGAGGCCATCGCGTTCGAGCGCGCGCAGTGTGAGCGTCAGCATGCGTTGTGAAATCGAGCCCAAAGCCTTGCGCAGTTCGTTGAAGCGCTTGGGCCCGCCTCCCAGGGTCCAGACGACGAGCACAGTCCATTTGTCACCGACGCGGGCGAGCACTTCGCTCGCTGCGCGGCAATCCTCAGGCTCATGCAGGTTACCCGGTATCACCGGTGTGCCTTCTTGCGCGCGCCGTCCAGTCATCTATTTAGGCCAGGTAACTATTGGTAACCAACAAATAGAGGCTCTCATGAGCAAACTCAAGATGGCGATCGTCATCAGCACCACACGTGCCGCCCGCTTCGGCCACAAGCCGGCACAGTGGCTCCGTGATATTGCCGCCAAGCGTGATGATATGGAGATTGAAATCGTGGACTTACGCGATTTCCCCATGCCGTTCTTCGATGAGGTAGCGTCGAATGCCTGGGTGCCTTCGCAAAACGCGGTTGCACAACGGTGGCAGAAAAAGGTTGCCGGGTTCGATGGCTACATTTTCGTCACCGCCGAATACAACCACGGCATCCCGGCCGTCCTGAAGAACGCTCTCGATTATGCCTACCCGGAATGGAACAAAAAGGCCGCCGGCTTTGTCGGGTATGGCTCGGTGGGCGGAGCGCGGGCCATCGAGCAATTGCGTCTTGTTGCCGCCGAGTTGCAAATGGCGACCATCCGCACAGGTATCTACGTCCAGGGTGCCGACTTCATGGCAGTGTGGAAGGAGGGCAAAGAGCTCAAGGACATTGCCTATCTGCAGGCCGGTGCCAAGGACATGCTGGATCAGCTGGCTTGGTGGACGAAGGCGCTCAAGGCTGCGCGCGATCAGGAACAGCTCGCTACCGCGGCCTGAGCCGAGCTAGCCGCTGTCATCAAACCGCAATAACTTTGTCGTCAAGTGACCGGCCCGCGAATCCGGATCGGTTATGACGCGCGCATGGAACCCGAAACGACCACCGATGCTAAGCGAACCAGGTCCTATTCGGCTCGGGCGATTTTTCAATTTCGACAGCGACTTGATTCCAAATCTCTTCGCCTTCCAGATCGCCATCGTGAGCCAGCTGTTTTGCGCGCTCTCTGACCTTTTGGTAAGCATTGAATCCGTAATGTGCGCGGCAGAAATTCGCATACATTACAACGGCATCCTCACGCGTAATCCACATGACAACCCCCTGACCCGACAGGGTGGAGTTTACCTGGAGCAAAGTTAGACAAACAAGTGGACGCCGGAATTATGGCAAGTAAGCACGTTCGACTCTCTGTCCACATGTTTATTTAGCGGAATCAACCTATGACCCGGCATACGATGTTGGCCTTTGACGACGATTTGCGGGAGCTGGCCGCTGAAATCGTTGAAATGGGCAATCGAACCGAAAGTCAGGTCAGCAATGCCATGGATGCATTGCTCAGCAAGAACGTTAGCCTGGCGCGAGACGTAAAAAGCGCAGACGGAGCCATCGACGAACTAGAGCGAGCAATCGAAACCAAGGCGATCGAAACCATTGCAAGGCGTCAGCCGTTCGCGATCGATCTGCGCGAGATTGTCGGGGCGCTGAGGATTGCAACCGATCTTGAGCGCATCGGCGACCTTGCCAGCAACATCGCCAAGCGCGCGGAACAAATCGGAAGCAAAACGTTTGCCAATGAAATTTCTGTTCAGTTGAGACACATGACACAACTGGTCCTGCAGCAGCTTCGCTCCGTCATTCACAGTTATGAGCACCGCGACGTTGAAGAGGCGCTGCGGGTTTGGAGAAGCGACGAAGACATCGATGGACTGCATAATTCAACTTTTCGCCAGTTGCTGACGTATATGATGGAAGATCCCGGAAATATCACCTTAGGAATGCATCTTCTTTTTTGCGCAAAGAACATTGAGCGCATAGGCGATCACGCTACGAACATCGCAGAAAGCGTCCACTTTATCTTGCAAGGCGGCACGATCCCTGGCGAACGGCCCAAGCTCAACGTAACAAACTTCCAAGCCCCATCGCACTAGCGCTTCGCGACGTAGGTCCGGGTCGTTGATCTGAAGCGGCCAACGAGCTTGCGCAAGATCGGGGCTATTTCGAAACTTGGGTCGTTTGCGCGCGATTTTGCAATTCTTCTATTTTTTTTCGTTGCGCCTTCCAGATTCCGTAAGGTGCGAAGAGATATCCTAGCGCGGCCCAACCAATCATCCATGTCATTGCTGCCCATTCCGGCAATACCACTACTGCCCCCACGCCCAGGGGTGCAAACATCCCTGCGAGCCAGATGACAAACGCCACTAGGGCTTTGCGGCCCAATGACTGGGAAACGTGCGTCCAATATTCACGCAGGTAATCCCGGAGATCGGCCATGATAGTCATTTTGTTTCGCCTAAAGACCGAATGGGCGTCCTACCGGCGACTTGGATCGCCATACGGTCGGTCCGGATAAGGAAAGTTGATGCCCGGACCGAATGGATAGGCTGAAGTCCCTCTGGGATCAAATGCCGGTAGGCGCGACGAAGAGCTTACGACGCTTGCTGACCGTTTAATGCTGTTACCGCGCTATAATGGTCTACCGTGCTGGGTCACGAAAGGAAATCCCATGTCAATCGTGTGGAACAATGTCATGCGTGCGCTCGCCGCGGTGCTAGCGCTTGCAATCCTTGCGCCAGTTCAGAACGCTTTCGCTCAAGCACGTCCGCCGGCGGCACCGTCGAGCGTGCTGCCGACAGGTGGCGGTGCTGCGCTTATCGATCCGTCTGATACGGTAATTCTGCTGTTGGATCATCAATCGGGCCTGTTCCAGACCGTAAAGGACATCAGCGTCAGCGAACTGCGGGCGAACGTCATAATGCTCGCGAAGCTCGCAACGCTGCTGAAAATTCCGGTTATCACGACTGCGTCCGAGCCGAATGGGCCGAACGGACCGATTATGCCGGAGATCAAACAATTTGCGCCGGATGCCGTCTACGTGCCACGCAAAGGCGAAGTGAACGCTTGGGACAACGAGGATTTCGTCTGAACAGTGCGTGAGACCGGACGAAAAACACTGATTATGGCGGGTGTCTGGACCAGCGTATGCGTCATGTTCCCGGCGCTGGACGCAAAAGCGCCGGGGTTCAAGGTCTACGCGGTGATCGATGCATCGGGAGACCCGAGCGAAATGGCGTCGCGCACGACGCTTGCCCGCTTCGCGCAGGCCGGCGTTATTCCCACATCGACGAATGCAGTTCTCTCCGAAACTCACCGAACTTGGAATCGGCCTGAAGCAGTGGAGCTTGCGAAGCTTTATGCTCTGGTGGCGCCGAACTACGCGGCGCTGATCGAAAGCTATCAGAAGGCTCAGGAAGTCGCGAAACAGTCCAGATAAAGTCGCGGGGAAATGCCATAACTCCCAGACATCGAGCATGACGCCACAAAAGCAATCGATCATTGAAGCGCGGCGGGAGCAGGCGTTCCCGACCCTTGAGCACTCGGAAATCGAGCGAATGCGCCGCTTCGGCACGCTTCGGTCGTACAAGCCTGGCGAAATTTTGGCCCAGGCGGGCAAGGTCAATGAGGGCTTGACCGTCATATTGTCTGGCAACGTGGACGTCACCCGACATGTTTCGTCCGGCCAGGGCCGGCTCATTGTTACACACGGGGCAGGGTCGTTCCTGGGCGAGCTGGCGCAACTGGCCGGTCGCCCTGCGCTCGTTGATGCGCGCGCGCAGGGTGCAGTCGATGCCTTGGTCATACCACCTGACAGGCTACGAGCGTTGTTGATCGCTGAAGCCGAACTTGGTGAGCGCATCATGCGTTCGCTCATCCTGCGCCGCATTGGTTTGCTTGAAGAAGGCACTGGTGGACCCGTGATCGTCGGGCGGTCGCAAAGCGGCGAAGTCCTTCGGTTGGCTAACTTTCTCCGCCGCAACGGCCATCCGCATCAAGAACTCGACCCAGAGACTGATCAGGAAGCAAGGGCCCTCATCGAACGTTTTCACATTGATGCCGGCCAATTGCCGATCGTTTTGTGTCCTTCCGGACAGTTACTGCGCAACCCCGGTGAAATTGAGCTCGCTCGTTGCATCGGACTCGTTGGGCCTATCGATCCAAACCGTGTCTTTGACGTCGCGATCGTGGGCGCTGGCCCGGCCGGGCTTGCTGCTGCCGTCTATGCGGGGTCGGAAGGGTTGTCCGTCCTGATGCTCGATTGTCGCGCATTCGGCGGACAGGCTGGCGCCTCCGCCCGCATAGAAAATTATCTAGGTTTCCCGACTGGTATTTCCGGCATTGCTCTGATGGGACGTGCCTACAATCAGGCGCAGAAATTCGGTGTCGAAATGGCGATCCCCGATGAGGTGGTCGGATTGGACAGCCAGCGTGATTCCAGACAAGGCCCGTTTGTCTTGAAACTGTCGAACAGTGAACGTGCGCTTGCCCGTTCTGTCGTGATTGCAAGCGGCGCACGTTATCGTCGGCTCGCGGTTGACGGGCTTGAGCAATTCGAAGGGGTAAGCGTTCACTACTGGGCTTCTCCGCTTGAAGCGAAGTTATGCGCCGGACAGGAAGTTGCCCTGGTAGGCGCCGGAAACTCGGCCGGACAGGCGGCGGTCTATCTCGCGAGCCACGTTGCCAAGGTGTGGCTCCTGGTGCGCGGGCGCAGCCTGGCGTCGCGGATGTCGCGATATCTCGTCGATCGGATTGCGGGTCTGCCGAACGTAGAAGTATTGACGCGAGCAGCTGTCACTGCTCTTGAAGGTCACAACGGCATACTGGAGGCAATTCGCTGGCGGCAGGGCGCTTCAGGCCAAGAGGTCCGTCGATCAATTCGACATCTATTCCTCTTTATCGGCGCAGAGCCGAATACGGATTGGCTGTCCGGATCGGGCATCCTCCTGGATAAGAAGGGCTTTGTCCTTACCGGCCCGGAACTTGATGGCAACCAACGCCCCTGGGAAACGAGCCGACGCGGCGTCTTTGCGATCGGTGACGTGCGGGCAGGTTCGGTGAAGCGTGTTGCTGCTGCGGTCGGGGAGGGGGCGCAGGTTGTGACCGTGATTCACGGCACCCTGGCAACCGACGACACGCCGCTTTCCGTCGAGCAGACAAGGTAAAGCCAAAATAAAAAAGCACATTGGACTTTGGTCCAACTCGAAGTTTGTCTGGGGACTTCGCAGAATCGACAGACAAGCTAATTTTGTTGCGCTCCAAATTTTTCTTGCTCCAAATTGCCGATCCGGCAGACAG
>DAISKM010000019.1:7657-18370 GCA_036820945.1 Pseudolabrys sp. | reverse complement strand
ATTCAAGTCACTTGAGCAATGAGAAACTCTAGAAGGTCGGCGGCGTGTTCACGAGCAGAATGCGCGCCTCTGCCTTTCCCCGGTTCGTGAAACGGGTGCGAGCCGCGGCAACGTGCCCGTCGCAACAAGGAGATCGTGATATGTCCCGTGTTTGCTTGCATGTTCAACGCGCCGTCGTTCTGGCCGCAGTAATTATCCTAGCGTTCGTCGCGCCCCATGCGCGTGCCCAAGCGCCCGAGAAAAAAGACATCAAAGTGATGATGGACTGGATCATCCAGGGCACGCACGCTCCGTTCTTCGTTGCGCAGTCGAAGGGCTACTACAAGGACGCCGGGCTTAACGTGCAGATCGATGCCGGCAAAGGCGCGACCAACGTCGCGGTGAGCGTCGCCGGCGGTGTCTACGACTTCGGCTGGGTCGACATGCCGTCGATGATCAAGTTCAACGCGCAAAACCCGAGTTCGCCGCTCATCGCGGTCTACATCAGCTTCGACGACTCTCCCCTCGCCTTCATCACGCTGAAATCGAAGAACATACGCAAGCCCGCCGACCTGAATGGCGCGCGTATCGCCGGCGGTCCCGGCACCGCGGTGCACGACACCGCCTCGATCCTGTTCAAGGCGGCCAAAGCCGAAAACGTGAAGGTCAACTGGCTGCCTGTTCAGCCGCAATTGTTCGGCCCGATGGTCCTGCGCGGCGAGGCGGACGGGACGGGCGGCTTCATCAACTCGAACATTCCGGCGCTGATGGATGTCGGAATCAAGTTTGAGGATATCTACGCCGTCAAATATGCAGACTTCGGCGCCAACATGTATGGCCTCACCCTCGCGACGACTAAGGCCTTCATCGAGAAGAACCCGCAGACGGTCCGGGCGATGGTGAAGGCGCTCAACCGCGGCACTATCGACACCATCAAGGATCCGGCGGCCGCGCTCAAAATCATGAAGGGCGTCGACGCGATGATGAAAGAAGACATCGAGAAAGTACGCCTCGACCTCGCACTCAGCGTTACCGACACGAAGTGGGTGAAGGAGCACGGATTGAGCGTCGCCCAGCCGGAACGGATCAAGTTCACGATTGACTCAGTGGCGGCCGCGTACGACATCGCCAACCCACCGAAACCGGAAGACGTCTACAGCGACAAGTTCCTGCCGCCGGTCGCCGAGCGCATGATAAAGTAGGCTTGGCTCGGAACGCGTTTCGCGTCCTGAACCGTCAGGCCCGGCACAAGCTTTGTGCCGGGCATGATCAACAGGCCGAGCAGTGACGCCGCCAGGCTTCGATGATGCTGGCAAAGCTCGCAGGCTGCACGTCGCAATTCGCGGCATCCTACGGAATAGCCACCCAGGGCTGCGCGCTACGCGTCCAGATATGACCAACCGGAAACAGCCAGCTCGTGTCGTCGAGACTACCCGCCTTCACGATGGTGACCTTGGTGTTGGCCCGCGGCTCGTGGAAAAGCCGGCTGCCGCAATTCGCGCATATGACGCAATCGATCACCCGGCCGCTCTCGTGGTGCCGTTCCCATACGGCCGGCTTGCCCTCGTCGACGACGATCGCGCCTCTTTCGGCGAGCAAAGAAAGGCTGAATGCGCTGCCAGACTGCCGCTGGCATTCGGTGCAATGGCACGCGTAGACGGCAAGCGGCGCGGACGTAATCTTATAGGACACGCTTTTGCACTGGCAGCGGCCCGTCAAGGGTAGTTTGAAATTTGCCTTCATAGCCATTCAATGTATGCGTTGGCCTCAATAATCGTACGACTCCAAGCGCTTGGCGTCCAAAGACTTTAGGCGAAATCGTGGGATACCGGGTCCAGCCGTAACGAATTGTCCACTTGGGCCAACATGACTGCCAGCCAACGCCGCGCCCATCGTCAAGCTAACGGAACCATCGTTTTGCTGGATTGTTCTGTGGATGGATGGCGCGCCGCCAGGCGGCGGTTGTCACATGAACGAAGACGTCATAATCCCGTGGCTGCTGCAGCGCTCGACAATATGGACGGCGCTGCTGGCGGGGTTGGCGCCCGCCGTGGTTGCCAACTTCAAGCGGCGCTCAATGATGCCTTGGTACCTCTATGGCTTCGCCTGCACTCTCGTTGCTTGGCCCCTGATCACCCTACCGACAATCCATGCGTTCCTTCTGCGGCCGCGGACCTTATCGCCCGAGGCCCGACGAAAGCAGCGGCGGGCAGATGCGCTGGCCCTGCTCGCGGAAAGCAGCGTGCGATCGTTTCCAACCTGGATCGCAGAGCTCAGGCGCAAATCGCCTGAGGGAGTCGATCGCCGCCGCTATGTTTACAAGGAGATTGGACCGGGCGAGTCGATCGAACTCGTTCGCGAACTTGCCGATCAGCGCCACAAGCACGCCGTGGCATTTCGGCATCGCGGCGTCCACCTCGGCTATGTGCCCAAGCGACATGATTGGGTGGCCCCCGCTATCGATGACGGGCGTCGGCTGGTTGCGATCGTAGACAAAATCAAAGTTGGCGGCATCTTTCGTCGGCACGCAAAGTTCGTGCGCATCCGGATTGCGGTCCTTGACGCCCGCTGACGAAAACTGGCCACAGCGAGAAATGTCGGCGTTGGGTTATCGCACAACTCTCTTTTTTCACTAGCGCAGAAAAGCCGCGTCAAGAGCCGCATTGCATCGCGAGGAAACCGGTCAATCGGACCTTGGGGAATCAATAAAGACAGGGCGCCGATAACGACGTCATTCGAAGCGGTGCAGGAATGATGGCAACGTCGTTGGTGATTGGGCCGCAACCAATATTCTTCGCACCGCACCGCAAAGCGGTCATCGGCGTCGAGCACGGCCTGCGGCGGTCTGCCTAGCGAAACGCGACGACTACCGTCTCGGAATACGTGCAGCTCCAGCACTCGAAGGTCCGCTGGTCGTCATCAGCCTGCTCGGTCGGCTCAATTAGTGTGAGAAGCATGGGTACGCCGCACTTTGGGCATCGTCGCTGGCCGACGGGCGGTGGTATCGTCGGGTCAAATCTACGTGCGCGTGGCATACGCGGTACTCTGTTGCCCTCCCCATCACCCATAGGGAACTTAGCGTGTCGGCGCGAACAGTCCAATCACTATCTTGTATCTTTTGCCGCCGGCGTCCGCTCCTATCGCCGAAAGCAGACATGATGCGCAATTTTGGAATGTCGCCTTCGCGAAACAAAGGCGATGAGATCGCACTTCCGAGCAGTGGTTAGGCAGCAACACGCGGCTTGCGCCGGGCGCGTGCTACTCCTGCCTTTGGCGCAGATGCTGGTCGGCCATTGCGCACGACGGATTCGATGTCGCCACGGCGCAGGCCGATGTCCGCCAAGGCGCGATCATCAAATTGCCGAAGGATTCGAACGGCGTTCCGCACGTACTGCTCAAGAGCCGCACGGCGTGCGAACTCTCCAACGTTTTGCATGGAACGGCGGAGCGAAACCGCAATAAAAACTGCGGCACGGCGCAGGTAGACAGCCATCAATGCGGAGCGTTCTTGGCGGGCCCAGCGCTTGAGCTGATGGGACGACGGCCGTTCGATCGGATTGAGTTGCTCAAACATGGGCTTGAAGTCCTTTGCACGTAGGCGGCGAGCGCCGGCGAGGCGCGTCCTGTTAGTCGTCTAGCCGCACACGAGATTAGATGCTTGGCCCCAAGCTGTGCTTGATGCTTATTTTCTCTAACGATTATCTGGAGAATGCTTCAGTATGGTTAGGCCCCTTCAGGGGCCCACTTTGCTGGCCAGATGTCGGATTGGGACCTCGCAAGGCCGGTTTGAAAGACGAGCGGCAGCTACGGCTCTCGCGCTGACGTTGATTTCGTCACGGCGCTACGTCCAAGCCGAGTGGGTTGCCCAATGAAGGCAGCATTGTCCGCTCCAAACGGCGAACATACCGACTGTTCAAGACGCTTTCCATTGATCTTGATCGGGTTTGCGAGTGCACGCAGGCCGGGTTTGGCCGGGTGCGGCACGTTGCTGATCATTTGCGTATCCGCAAGGAATGGATTGTCGAGAGCCTGCGCGACATCCAGAACAGGCGCGACCGGCAATACGCCGTTGAGCTGATCGAGCCAGTAGCGGGTCGGCTGCTTTCGAAATTCGCGATCCAAAATCTCCGTCAGCTCGTCACGATTGATGTGGCGCAAGGACAGCGTGTTGAACCGCTTATCCGACTTCAGGTCCGGCCGGCCAACGGCATCTGTAAGCTCGAGCCAGAATTTGTCCGTCATGCACATTATGAAGACCCACCCGTCCGCCGTCGGAAATGTCTGCACCGGCGCGAGGGCATAATGCGCGCTGCGATGCTGCCGGCTCAGATGCAGCCCGTCATTGAGATACCAGGTTGCTGCATATCCCAGCTGATGAAGCGCAACGTCGAGCAGGCACGTGTCCACGTCGCACCCTTTTCCTGTCGACCGGGCCTGGATGATTGCCGCCAGAAGACCAAGCGCTGCGGTAAGTCCGGTCGTCTGATCGACCATGGAAGGCGCGCCGATCCGCGCCGGCGGCCCCTCGGGCTCGCCCGTGAGATGCATCAGGCCCGACTCCGCCTGCATCAAATAGTCGTAGCCTGGCCAAGAGGCGCGAGAGTTGTCGCGTCCATAAGCAGAGAGGTGGACGCAGACGATAGAGGGCTTGTGCTTTTCGAGGCTTGCGTAGTCGAGGCCCATTTTCGCTGGCAGGTCGCCACGAAGGTTGTTCATGAGGGCGTCGGCAGTCATTGCCAATTCCAAAAGCGCCGCTCTGCCGTCCTTCGTCCTTAGGTCGAGAGCGACACTCTTCTTGTTCAGATTGAAGACTTGAAAATACTCGCTGTCATTGTCACCAAGAAAATACGGGCCGGTCTTGCGGGCAGGATCGCCGCCGATCGCTGCGTTCTCGACTTTGATGACTTCTGCGCCGAGATCGGCCAGCAGCATCGTTCCATAAGGTCCCGCGCCGAACTGTTCGACGGAGACAATCCTCACTCCGCTGAGGGGCTTCATACTGGATTCCGTTTGATGAACTGCCTGGAGATAATGATCCGCTGCATTTCGTTTGTACCCTCGCCGATGCAGGTTAGGGGCGCATCGCGATAGAGACGTTCGATGTCGTATTCTTTCGAATAGCCGTAAGCGCCGTGAATGCGCATACCCTCGATCGAATTTTCAAGGGCTGCTTCGCTGGCGAAGTACTTCGCCATCCCAGCTTCCATATCGCATCGCTCACCCCGGTCGAACGCCATCGCCGCATCGGGCACGAGAAGGCGGGCTGCGCGAGCTCTCGTCGCCATTTCACCAAGCTTGAGCTGGATCGCCTGATGTTCGCAAATCGGCTTGCCGAAGGTCTTGCGCGTCTGCGCGTAGTCTGAGGCTAGCTTCAGAGCGCCTTCAGCAATGCCGACTCCCCGCGCCGCGACATTGATGCGACCGAGCTCAAGGCCGCTCGTAGCCTGATAGAATCCCTGTCCTTCGACGCCGCCGATCAGGTTATCCGCGGGAATGCGATAGTTATCGAAAACAAGCTCGGCCGTGTCGATCGATTTGTATCCGAGCTTCTCCAGCTTGCGACCGACCGTGAAACCCTTTTGCTTAGGCGCGATGAACAGGCTCATGCCTTTGTGGCGCGGCTGCGCCTCAGGATCGGTTTTGACGAGCAGGGCAAAGCATGAGCCCTCCGCGCCGTTCGTTATCCACGTCTTCGTGCCGTTAATGACGTAGTCGGTACCCTCGCGACGCGCGGTCATGCGCATGCCCTGGAGGTCCGTGCCCGCGTCGGGTTCAGTCAGAGCAAGCCCCCCGCGCACCTCCCCGGATGCGATCTTGGGCAGCCACTTGGCTTTCTGGTCCGGCGTGCCGAACTTCTCGATTGCGAGCGCCAGCATCAGATGCGAGTTGATGATGCCGGTGACCGACATCCATATCGACGAGATGATCATGATCATCTTGGAATAGGTCGCCGCCGACAGGCCGAGCCCACCATATTCCTCACTGATCGTCGCGCCGAAGAGTCCAAGCTCTTTCATCTGCTCCACGACAACAGTTGGGTAACGATCCTCATGATCGTACTCCCGGACGATCGGCTTTAGCTCGCGTATCGTCCAACGTTCGATGGTGTCGAGCAGCTCGGCATCTTCGCTGACGTTTGACATCGGGGGTGCAGAGATGATTGTCACGGGTCGCCCTTCGGTTACGAAGATTGAAATAGTCGCCTCGAGGCCAGATAGGCCCCCTCGCGCAACGTCCGCAGTTTTGCCCAGACCACATCTTCTGCGACACGGCCCCAGCCGGCTGATGTATCGAAACCGCAGTCGGTACCTGCCAAAACCCGGGCAGGATCACCCACCACTGCTGCGACGCGTTCGATTCTGTCGGCGACGACTTCCGGGTGTTCGACGATATTGGTAAGTGGATCGATTACGCCGGCGATGAGCAGCTGATCGTCGTTCAGCGGCATTTTTGCAAAGCAACGAAACTCGTGCGCGTGCCGAGGTCCAGCGAACGGCAGCACCAATCCACCGACCTTCGCCTGCTGCACGATCGGCAATATCTCTTCAAGAGGCACGTCACAATCGTGCGGCGACTCTGAATTCCCCCAACAGATGTGGAGCCGAACACGATCAGGGCGTACGTTTCGCAGAGCGCGATTGATTTCGGTCACAACCGCTTCGACAAAACCGAGAAATTCGGCGACGGGCTTATCCTTGTAGGACATGTGGCGTTCGAGCGCGAGGTCCGGCGCATCGATCTGCAGCATGAATCCCATCCGCACGATGGTTTCGTATTCGACCCGAAGTGCTTCGCCGAGCGCTTGCAGATAGTCACGCAGCGTATGGTAATGTTGATTCTTGATCGCCGCTGCAACAATGCCGGGCGACGGAGCATTCATGAACGACTCGGCGAAGATATTCGGAGTTAGAGCAAGCACCTCTTTGAAGTCGCGGCATTCCGCTTCGATTGCTGCGGGATCTTTATAGCGGACATCGCCAACTGCCATCGGCAAGCCCTCGTTCGGCGAAACGCGCGATTGGCTCGAGGTTTGCTGCAGCCAACGTTTCTTGAACACCGGATAGCGCTCGACATCGGCCCGCGATGGCCGCTGCCAGGTCCCGCCAAGGCCGGTTAAGCGTTCTCTCAGATAAAGAAAGAATGATTCCCGCTGTTGCTCGCCGTTATTGCCTACGTCGATGCCCGCCTCCGCTTGCTTGGGTACGATGGCGCGAATCGCATCGCGGCCAGCAGCTGCGATTTCATCAGGATCAACGATTTCGCCGAGTGCGCGCCGAACGAAGAGGCGAGTCAAATTTTCAGGTCGCGGGAGACTTCCGGTATGTGTGGTCAGAATTCGGTCGATACTGCGACGCATCGCGGCTCTTTCAGTTAAATCTGTCGACGGTGGCGCGCCAAGTGCGCCGCCGTCGTCAGCCAACAGGGAGATCGGTCTACTTGAGCCGGCCGGTCTTGACGTAAAACTGACGCTCGACTTCGGCGTAAGCGTTAAGGTCCGCGGTCAGATCTTTAGAATTTTGGAGCTTGGGATCGAAGAAGACTCCCTGCTTGCGATACTCGGCAATCAATTCGGGATCCTTCATCGCGGTTTGCACCGTCGCCGCGAGATAGACCTTGCGATCGGCCGGCGTGCCCTTCGGCACCACCGCATAACGAACGAGTTGCCAGAGATATTCGTTGCTACCGAACGCCTCGTTGAAAGTCGGCATGTCCTTGAGGAAGTCCAAGCGTCCCGCCGCCGCGACCGCAAGCGGAGCTACTTTGCCGCCTTCGAGATGGCCACGGAATTCGGAGTAAAACCCCTGTGCGATATCGACATTGCCGCCGATCAAGGCCGTAATGCCGGCGCCCCCGCCCTGAAAGGGAACACGCAGGAATTTCGCGCCGGAATTCGCCTCGATCTGATCGAGGATGTAGTCCCACATGCTGCCTGGCACGGTTGCGACACGGATCGTGTTGGGCTTGTCCTTGGCCGCGTTTACAACATCTTTGATCGACATGCCCTTGTATGGTCCTTCGGTAGAACCGACCCAGATGAGTGCATCGCTGTTTACGTACGCGATCGGCTCCAGATCAGTGAACGACCACCGACCTTGCGCGCGCAACATGGCGTCGCCCCACAGAAGGCTCGCGATGACACCCACGGTGTAGCCGTCCGGTTTTGCCTGGGTCGCCAGATATGAATGGCCCACCATGCCCGCACCGCCGGTGCGATTGTTGACGATGATTCGATCGCCGCTCAAATTCTCGACGTATTTCGCGAGCAAGCGCGCACTGACATCCATGCCGCCGCCGGCCGGATACACGACGGTGAACTCGATCGGTTGAGTGGGGAAATCCTTCGGCTTCAGTTTTGCAAGGTCTGCCTTCGGATCGCTTTGCGCCCCGGCAGGCGCGGAAAGCAAAGCAACGACCAAGGCGCAAGCAATCCCGGCCCATTTCATGGTAGCCCTCCCTCGGTTTTTGTTCGACGACGAAACATCAGAAACGTCAGCGCAACGCTGGCAGCGAGCAACAGTGCTGTCACCGGGCGCTTGATGAGGATCATAGCGCCGTCGGGCGACATGACCAGTGACTGCCGAAGCGACTGTTCGAGAAGGGGCGCGAGCACAAATGCTATGACAAAAGGTGCAAGGTCGTATTCGAGCTTGCGCAGCACATAGCCGGCCACCCCAAATCCAAGCATGACCCAAAGATCGAAAACGTTCTTGTTCGCTGAATAGGTACCGACCACGCACAACAGCAGAACGACCGGAAACATCACACGATATGGAATACGCAGAAACTGCACCCAGAGACCCACCAGCGGCAGATTGAGGAGCAGGAGAAACACGTTTCCAACATACATACTGGCGACGATTCCCCAGAACAGATCGGGTCGCTGTGCAATGAAGAGCGGGCCCGGCTGTATGCCCTGAATGATCAGTGCGCCGAGCAACAGTGCCGTCACCGGATTGCTTGGAATGCCCAATGACAGGACCGGAATGAGGCTCCCGGCCACCGCGGAATTATTCGCGGACTCGGGACCCGCCACGCCTTCAATCGCGCCCTTTCCAAAACGGTCGGGCTGCGTGGCGATGCGCTTCTCGAGCGCGTAAGACATGAAGGCCGCAGTCACCGGACCGCCACCGGGCACCATTCCAAGCATGAACCCGAGCCCGCTGCCTCGCAGTATCGCCCGCCAGGAGGCGCGCCAATCGGCAAGAGACGGCCATAGGCCGCGAATGCGGTCGGCCAGCAACGTCGTCTTCGCCATTGTCTCCACATTGCTGAGAATCTCAGCGACGCCAAACAATCCAATGACAACAGCCAAAAGCTCGATCCCGCCACTGAGGTCCACTGAGCCGAATGTATAACGCTCGCGGCCATTGACGACGTCCAGCCCTACCGCCGCGGTTAGAAATCCGAGCGCCATCATCAGCACGCCTTTGATGGTCGAGCCGGAGATCATGAATAACGTACAGACCAACCCAAGCACCATCAGCGCGAAATTCTCAGGGGGGCCAAATCGGATCGCGGCTGCGGCGATGGCCGGCGCAAAGAACGTCATGATGACGACGCCAAGCGTGCCGGCGATAAACGAACCAATCGCCGCGATGCCGAGCGCCGGACCGGCCCTGCCCTGCCGCGCCATCTGGTGCCCATCGATGCAGGTGACCACGGACGCGGCTTCTCCCGGAATATTCAACAGAATGGATGTCGTCGAGCCGCCGTACATCGCTCCGTAGAAGATCGAGGCCAGCATGACCATGCCGCCGATGGGCGACAGCGTGAACGTCACTGGAAGCAGCAGCGCAAGTGCTGCAAGGGGGCCGACTCCCGGCAGTACGCCGACGAGCGTGCCGATCAAGCTGCCAAGAAAGCAAAGATAGAGGTTGGCGGGCGTCAGAATGACGCCAAAACCGGTGAGTAAGCCATTGAGCGCCTCCATGATCTACCAGCCCCATGGTCCGCGCGGCAGCGCCATGCCGAGCAAGTGGCCGAACAGCCAAAACACTGACGCGGTGGACAAGAAAGCGAGTGTGACAGCGCTCAGCCAGCTGCTCCGGTCCACGGTACGGAGCAGAATGATCATGGTGATGAAGCTGGCTACGGAAAAGCCGAGATACGGCATGCCAGCCGCCATCACGATCAATCCGAGGATCACGCCAAGAACGCGCCACAGACCGCTACTCCGTGGAAAATTCGGAGCGCGAACCTGCGTGGATGGCCGGAGCAAGAGAATGATGCCGGCGCCCGACACAATAGTACTCGCGATGAACGGAAAGAGTCCGCTTTCGGGGCCGGCCGGACCAACCACGCCAAGCGACCATGCATAGGCGGCAGAAGCCGCGCCCAACACAATCCAGAAGACATTCAGGGCTCGCTCAAACATTCATTGCTCGCGTCTACTGTTGTCGCGAATGGTATGCCGTTCATAGGGCAATTGCCGCAGCCTCGCCTTCATGGATTGCGCAAAACAGATTGCGCGGTGCCATGCAGTCTCCAATCCGGCGCGTCTCAATTCCTGTCTGCTCGAGCACCACAGCCAAGGCATCATCGGCCACTCGCGGTGTGGACCAGACGAACAGCACGACATCATCAATCTCTCGCAGTCGGCCGGTAAAGACATTGCGCCAGGTCAGGACGCTGCTGCTGAGCTTGACGGGTTCGGCGCCCAGAACGATCTCAACGTTCGCTTCATGGAGCCGTCGGTGGACGCCAATCGCGCTGCAATAATTGACGTTCCTTGCG
>DAISKM010000019.1:0-7557 GCA_036820945.1 Pseudolabrys sp. | reverse complement strand
GCTGTGATCCATGTCGAACAGAACAGCAGTTCCCTTCAGACGTTCCGTGGTGGATTGCGCATTCCAATCGCGCGCGGAGAGACCCTCGCCAGTGAAATTTTCCGGCCGCCGCTGGTGCGAGCCGGTTGCGACAATAACTCTCTCGGGTTTGATCGCGAGTATGGCGTTCACGTCTGCCATCTGACCGGCCTCGATCCTGACGCCGGATTTGCGGGCCTGCTTTTCCAGCCATGCGATCAAACCGTAGTATTCGTTGCGGCCGGGAAGACTGATCTCCCAATTAAGCTTCCCCCCAAGCTTGGCAGAACGGCTGAACAGGGTCACATCGTGGCCAGCCTGAGCCGCCACTACGGCCGCTTGCAGTCCTGCAGGGCCGGCACCGACGACGGCGACGCGCCGTCTTTTTGGCGCCATCGCCGTACGCCAGCCCGACTCGCCCTTTTGCCCGAGTTGCGGATTGTTCACTTCAGCAAGCGGTTTGCCGGCGTGTATCTCGCCCCAACAAAAATTATCGTAGGCTGAGGGGCGAATCTCGTTGTGCCGGCCAGCACGTGCTTTCTCTGGCCAATCTGCGTCGGCAATCAATGCGCGTGTCAGGCCAATGAGATCACCGGCGCCGCCGGCAATTGCCGCCTCAGCCTCGACCGGCGTCGCAATACGGCCGATTGCCATCACCGGCGTGCCGGACGCCGCTGGCCGCAGCTTTTTGTGGATGTTCAGAAAATGTCCGTGCCGAAAATACATGTCGGGCACATGGGTTTCCAGGCTCAAGGTGAAGTTGCCCTGACTAAAGGCGAAATAGTCGAGCACCCGATCGCGCGCGAGGACGGCCGTAATTCGCGCCGCCTCTTCCGCGTCGATGCCGCCCTCCACGCCTTCATCACCGGGCATCTTGAGTCCAATGACGAAGTTCTTGCCGCAAGTTTGCCGGATGACCTGTGCAACTTCCCTTACAAAGCGGACACGGTTGTCGAGCGAGCCGCCATATTGATCGTTTCGTCGATTTGACCATGGCGAAAGGATTTGCGTGATGAGATAACCGTGGGCGCCATGCAGCTCGACGCCGCCAAATCCGCAGCGTTTGAGACGTTCGGCAACTTCAACATACCGGTCAGCGACCTGCTGCAATTCATCGGTGCTCATTACATGCGGGACCGTCCAGCTGTACGCGTCGGGCTGATCGGAGATTCCCTTGGGGGACGAGATCGGACTCCAAAGCTGTTGCCGCCCGGGATGCCACAGCTGACCAACAAGGCAGGAGCCCTGGCTTTCGACTTCTGCGGCAGCTGCCTTGAAGGCGTCCTCGTTCCCGCGGTCGAAAGCAGTGATGATCGCACCTTGCGCCAGCGCCGCCGGGTCTACCGCCAGGATTTCGGTGATGACCATGCCCGCGCCGCCCTTGGCGCGCTCAGCCAAGAAATTGATCCAGCGCGGGGTAATGCGATTGCCCGCGCCGTAATTGGTCAGAGTGGCCGCAAGTGCAATCCGATTTTTCAGGGTGCGGCCACCGACCTGCAGCGGACTGAACAACCGAGCGAACTGGCCGCCATCACCCATGTTTTCCTCGCCGCAACGCCAAATTGCCGATGGTCTTGAATTCGACTATGGACGGCTGTTCACTTCAAGGGACTGCCGCCATTTTTCAAGACACAACAGATCGCGCGCACCGGGGCCGTGAATTCGGGAGAAAGCCAATGACGATGTTACGTCTATTTGGAATGACCGTTGCTGGAGGTCTGATGGCCGGCATCGCATCGGCCAACGCGCAAGACACGAGTGCGACTTACGTCGTCAGCTATATCGAAGTTGCTCCATCCTCCGCGCGCAACGCGGCGTCCGTGCTGCGCGCGCTACGCGACGCGAGCCGCAAGGAAGCGGGAAACACCGACTTTGAAATTCTTCAACGCATCGGACAGTCGCAGCAATTCGCTATTTTGGAAGTCTGGCGCGATACCAAGGCGCAGGCGGGTCACGCCGCTGCGGCGGGCACGGCGCAGTCGCGAGACAAGCTCAAGCCCTATCTCGCAGCGCCAATTGATGAGCGTCTTCATACCGGCTTCGTGGTCGGCCAGTCCAAGGTATCCGGCGCAGGTTCCGTCTACGTCCTGACGCATGTCGATCTCATTGGCGCGAAAAAGGATGAGGGTCTTGCCGCTATCAAGCAATTGAGCATCGACAGCGCGCAAGATGCCGGCATCCTGCGCTACGACGTGTTGCAGCAGGGTAGCCGGCCCAATCATCTGACGCTGGTCGAGATGTGGCGCGGAAAGACCGCCCTCGAAAAGCACGAAGTAGCCGCACATACCCGCAAGTTCCGCGAGTTGCTTCTTCCGATGAGCGGCAGCTTGTACGACCAGCGGCTATATCGGGCGATCAATTGAGTTGCATGAAAACCGGGCGGGCCGTTTGCACCGCCCCAAGTCTGAATTCATTGCGTTGCGCCGCTCTTGTTCACGCCGAAGCAGAAGGCAGAACCTTGGGAGTGGTGGACATGGCATTTGCAATGCCAAATGACTGCTTTCGACCGATCATTGCAATGCGCGGACGATGTCGTTATATAGGCGATGTTCGCGATTGCGCCTGACCTTGCAATTTCGGCCTTAGCGGCCCTCCCCAAGACACGCAAAATCCCGGATATGATAACTCATGCGAATGGTTTGCATGGGGAACCCGCGCATTTGCGCGTTTTTTGAGGAGGCCATTAATGGCCACAGGTACCGTTAAATTCTTCAATGCCCAAAAGGGCTTCGGCTTTATCGTTCAAGACAACGGCGGCCCCGACGTGTTCGTTCACATTTCGGCGGTCGAGCGTGCTGGTATGCATGGTCTCAACGAGGGCCAGAAGATTTCGTATGATGTGCAGGCCGATCCGCGCAGTGGCAAGTCCGCTGCCGCAAACCTACAGGCGGTCTAACTTCCGTCCTGAAAATGGCGCCAGCACTCAAACGCTGGCGTTTCTTTTTACTGAGACAACGGACAAGGCGGAATGGCTTTATGTCCCCTACCAAGTCCGGCCATTGGACTGCCGATCTTTGCCGAGCCAAGGCGAAAGCGTGTCTTTATCTGGCCGAGCAAGGAGTGTCGCGTTCGAAGAGTATCGTGTTAGAGCACATTGTCGAGACTGCGCCCGAGTAATCTTTTCGCTGTCTTCTGACGTGCGGCGCGCACGGTTCAAATCGGATGTGAGTACGCTGCTCCTCTAGATAAAGGAACATCAATTGCAGGTTTTTGTGCGGGACAACAATGTCGAACAGGCTCTTCGCGTTTTGAAAAAGAAAATGCAGCGTGAAGGGGTGTTTCGTGAGATGAAGCAACGGCGTTCGTACGAAAAGCCTTCGGAGCGTAAAAACCGAGAAAAATCTGAGGCGATCCGCCGCGCGCGCAAGGCCGCGCGGAAGAAGGCTCAACGTGACGGGCTTATTCCAGACACGCGCAAGAAGAAGCAACTGGACGGAAGGAAGGACGGGCAGCGTCCCGAGTTACGGCGGCTGCCGTCAATTTAATGGGCGTTTCTCCCGCGAGACCAATGACAGAACATCCCGATTTTTCCGTTGTCGTGAAAAACAGGGGCCGCTCTCCAAGCCCTTGGAAATGGGAAATTTATCGCGCCGGAAGAAAAAGCCCGGTCAAACAGTCAGAGGTCTATTTCAGCACTGTAACTGAGGCCACTCGCGCCGGGAGGAAAGCGCTCAGCTTTTTCCTGAGCGAATTCCACGACGAAGTGGATATGGAATGGCCGCCCAGATCTAGTCGAACAAAAACTGGCAAATAGATTTGTCGCAACTTTAGCTGATATGTTTTGTTCGCTCACGGCCCGCCGTGGACATATCCCTCATATCTTCTGCTTTTGGGCGAAGCAGACATGACTTTTGCGGCGCAAATGCCCGCATCTGCCTAGCGATCATAGGCACCGGGTAGTGGGATTCCTTCAATGAGTTTATCGGGACCCCACAATTTGCGTGCGGCAGGCTGCACGTGCCAGCTTGTCCAGTATTTTTCCTCTCGGGTGCAGTACAGAAGGTACTCGTCGGAATTTCGCGACGATTGCCGTCCCACAGCTTCGTTGCAGGCGTAGACCTTACGACGAGCGAGGAACTCTCTGACGTCCACGCAATCTGGCCGAGCTTCTACTACTCGCCAATCGCTGCCGGGAAGAATGCATGGTTGTTGTGGCAAGCATTTTTCATTGGCGTTTATTTCGTCGGCGCGGCGCTGATGTTCAACACAGTGCGACGCTCACTCAACGCAATTCCCGCTACGGCCTGATGTCTGCTTCTCGCGCCTCGGAAGGTCCGCTTTTGGGAGTAAAGCGGACATGTCTTTTTGCTGGCGCGAGTTTGGCCAATGACCCAAAGCAAACATTACCATGTTATGAAGCTGTTGGGCCGCGACACTGGAACTGAGATTTACACCGCGGGTCCGGGCCTGTTTCGGAGTCGGACGACCCGGTCGCCTTTCCGGCGCGGCGGGTTCATCCGCACTATTGCGTCCGCGAGCTCGCGCTGCATGTAAGGCTTCGTAAGCTTCGGCAACCCGATATCGTCTCCTCGTACCCGGTCGGCATAGCCGGTTGCGAGGAGAACGGGGATGTCCGGCCATTGGCGTTTAATAATTTTCGCGAGTTCGGTCCCGGTCATTTTCGGCATGGCCTGGTCGGTAACGACAAGATCAATGGAGTCCTCGCGCCTTAGAATTTCCAGCGCTTCGTTACCAGAATAGGCCTCAAAAACCGTGTGACCGAGGTCTTCCAGCATGTGGACGGTGTTCATGAGAACGAGGGCATCGTCATCTACGGCCAAAATTGTGAGTGGACGAAGTGCCTTCGCTGGTGGCGCTGGTGTGCCAGCAATCGGTGTCGTCGAAGTTTTGGCAACCGGAAGCAAAAGCTCGGCGGTTGTACCTGCGCCTTTCTGACTGTGCAGGATGAAACGGCCGCCGGATTGCTCGGCGAATCCATGGACCATTGAGAGGCCGAGGCCGGTGCCCTTGCCGACCCCCTTGGTCGTGAAGAACGGCTCGGTCGCTCTGAGCAGCGTCTCCTGATCCATCCCTTCGCCCGTGTCGGTCACGCTGAGACGAATATAGCGACCAGCTTCCAGTCCACTGCGGTGACCAGCGGTTATGTTTTCTTCCCGCGCCGCCAATACGATCTCGCCACCATCGGCCATGGCATCGCGGGCGTTCAGGCTGAGATTGAGGAGTGCCAATTCCAGCTGGTTGGCGTCCGCCTCCACTGGGTTGAGCGAGAGCGGGAAGCGGGTCTCTATGTTGAACGACGGCCCGATAGATCGCTCCACGAGATCTTTCATGCCGTGCACGAGAGTGGAAATATCGATGACTTCCTTGTTCAGTTCATAGTTTCGCGCGAAGGCAAGCATACGCTTTGTCAAGGCTGTGCCGCGGTGCGCACCCTGAGCGGCATTTTCGAGCAGCGCGATGCCTTTGGAGTCATCTGGAAAGCGTTTGCGCAGCAGTTCGAGGCTGCCAAGTATCGCCATCAGTAGGTTGTTGAAGTCGTGGGCGATGCCGCCGGTAAGTTGACCAATCGCTTCGAGCTTTTGTGCCTGGAGAGAGAACTCTCGCGCCCTTTCGAGTTCTTCCTCGGCTTTCTTGCGCTCGGTGATGTCGCGGGTGATTTTGGCATAGCCGATAGTGTTCCCATCGTCATCGCGAATGGCATCGATGACGACATGAGCCCAAAACCGCGATCCGTCTTTGCGTATGCGCCAGCCTTCTTTCTCGAACCGTCCGTCTCGCCTGGCAGTCTCTAGTGCCGTTTGTGGAATACCGGCTGCGCGGTCCTCGTCTGTGTAGAAACGCGAAAAGTGCTGCCCAACGATTTCATTTGCGAAGTATCCTTTGATCCGTTGTGCACCAAGATTCCAGTTGGTCACCTTGCCTTCCAAGTCCAGCAGGTAAATGGCGTAGTCGCTGACGCCCTGCACGAGCAGGCGAAACTGCTCCTCGCTTCTGTGCAGCACCTGTTCTGCGGCTTTCCGTTCGGTCAGGTCGCGGGTGATTTTCGCAAAGCCGATGACCTGCCCGGAGTGATCGCGGATAGGATCGATGACGACGTAGGCCCAGAAGCGTGACCCATCCTTGCGAACGCGCCAACCTTCAGCCTCAAATTTTCCTTCACGCTTCGCAGTCTCCAGAGCTCGCGCTGGCAGCCCTGTCTTCTTGTCGTCCTCGGTATAAAAGCGTGAGAAGTGCTGGCCGATAATCTCATTCGCTGCGTAGCCCTTGATCCGATGCGCGCCGGGGTTCCATGTCGTCACGACCCCAGAAGCATCCAACATATAGATGGCGTAGTCCGTCACGGCCTCGATGAGGAGGCGGTAACGTCCTTCTTCCGTCAATGACGCTAGCTGTCGGTCGGATCGGTCCATTAAAGCCCGGGCACAACGCACGCCACATAGTGTGGACACAAGAGGGCCGGAAAGTTAAGTGCCGCCGGATCTTAAAGTTCCTGCGCGACCATAATATCCGCTATTGGCCCATAGCGGACATCATGCGGCGTTCGGCAAACGCCCGCTATTGAGCGCGAACTGGACGTCCTCCTGTTCGCCTTTTGCGGACGCGATTGGATGGCGGTCCCGAGAGGACTGCGCCTATTCGGTCTAATCAAAGGCTTACGATAAAGTGGGACACTGAATCATTCCAAAGGATCATTAGGCTTTTTGCCGCGACTGTCCCACTGGAATAGCTCAAGATCATAAACAGGAGTCGAGCATGTCTGCGTGATGTCCTTTGCTCCCGAAAATGTCTGCTTTACCCCCAAAAGCGGACATTGGACGGAGTGGTTGGAATGTCCGCTAAGGGCCTATCAGCAAATACAGAAAGACCGCCTCGCGGCGGTCTCTCCGAAAATTCACGAGTGTTTTGACACGCTCAAGCTTGCGCGGTCTGCGGCGTCAACACTGCAAGTGTCGCGGTCCGCGGCATCAGCATTGCAAGTACGATCGCAACGAGAATGAGCGCAGGCGCATCTCCCACTAGATGACCGCGCTCGGTTGTATCCATGAAACCCTGAACGCCCATGATTGCCCCATGAACCACGCTCGACCACACGGTGAACCAGATGAGGCTCTTATGAGCGTAGGGATTTCTTGCGGCGATGAGCAAAAACACGCCCAGGGTCGCATACACTCCAATGATCATCATGAGATAGTGTGAGGGTCCCTGTCCCCATACCCAGCCCGAGGGCCAGAGGATGCCCAACGTATATATGCCAAAAATAAACGTTAGACCGATGACCACGAGAGCGATACGGAGAAAAAGCAGGCGGTTTGTATCAGACATCTTTGTATCTCCTGTACATAGTCGTTCATTCGTGAATGGATGCCAAAAGCCACCCCGGAAGGCTTTGACAGGAGCTTGATTTGCTCTTGAGATACGCGTGATTATTTCCTGAGATATCCGCTTTGGGTCATAAGCAGACATTTTGGCTTTCAAAAGCGATGTCCGCTTTACCTCGAAGCGAACATCAAGCGGCGCAAAAGCAATGTCTGCTTCTCTAATCGGCCGGTTTGGGTCAAGCGCTTTCAGACTATCCAC
>DAISKM010000018.1:0-18546 GCA_036820945.1 Pseudolabrys sp. | reverse complement strand
CCGTAATAAAGTTCGAGGCCCTCGACCTCGATATGTGGGCTCGGTGTCGAGAATGATCGGGGCGATCCCGGCGGCGATGCTGGCATATGGGCGTGTCCCTAAATCATTAGTCGACCGGTTGCGCGCTAACGCGGCGCGTGACGGCAACAAGGACGATTATGGCAAGCGCCACCACCAGCGTCTGGATCAGTGCCAAAGCAGCGGTGAGCTCGGAACTGGTGCCGAACCAGGATTCGACTATCGAGGGTGTAATCACCTTGGAATGCGGGCCCATCAGCAATATCGAGGCGCCGAGCTCGCGCACGCTGGCGATGAACAGCAGCAACCAGGCGGCGACCAGGCCCGGCCTGAGCAGCGGGATCGTCACCGTACGCACCCGGAACGTCCATGACGCGCCGCACATCTGTGCGCACTCCTCCAGGCTTTTGTCGATCTGCAGTATGACGCCGGCGATGGTGCGCACACCGAGCGGTAGGAATACCGTGAGATAGGCGATCAGTAACAACCACAGCGTGGCATAGATGGGGATAGGGAAAACTACCCAAGCCCACATGAGGCCAAACGCGAACACCAGGCGCGGCACTGCTTGCGGAAACATGACGATATATTCGATCATGCCGCCGCCGGGCAGCCGTGAGCGGTAAATCAGCCACGCCAGAAGCCCCATCAGGACGATGCCGATCGTGGCGGTGCCAAACGCGAGCAGCAGACTGTTGCTGAGTGCGGAACGCACGGCATTCATCGTCATGGCCGTGCGGAAGTTGTCGAGGGTAAAATTTTCGGCGGTGGGGAAAATCGTGGCGATTTTCTGCAGCGAAGCAAAAAACAGCGTGGCCAGCGGTAGGACCACGGCAACGAATAAATAGAGCAAGCAGATGCCGAGCAGCACATAGCGCAGCCGCCCGACGTCCAACAGCCGCGGCCGAAACGCTTTCCCGGTGATCGTCACATAGCTTCCGGACATCACGACGCGCCGATACATGTAGAGCATGGCCCACATCACCGCGAACAGCGACGCGCCCATGGCGGCCGCGACCTGGATCTTAGGCGGGTATTGCTGGATCATTTGGTAGATGGCCGTGGTGATGACGTAATATCGGGTGGGCAGGCCGAGCACGAGCGCGACGGCAAACGAGCCGAGCATTTCTGCAAAGACAAAGATGGCGGCGCCGAGAACGCCCGGTGTCACCAGCGGCAAGGTTATCCGCATGATCGTGCGAATTCGGCTCGCTCCGATGACTTGCGAAGCCTCTTCGAGCGAGGGGTCCATCGATTTCATCAGCGCCGCGATCATGACGAAGGCGACCGAGCCCTCAAACAGCGCCATGACCCAGGCAATGCCGTACGGTGTATTGATATCGATGAGGTGGCCCTGCCCGCCGAGCGCCCGCCAGATTCCGTTGATGAAGCCGCTTTCAGGCTGACCGAGCAGACTCCAGGCCAGCGCGCCCAGGAGCGGCGTTAGGTAATAGGGCACGGCCATGAGCTGCTCGAATAAACGGCGCCCGGGCACGTTGGTGCGCGTGAGGATCCACGCCATCAACGAGCCGAACATCAGGGCCATCACGGTTGCCGCAAGCGACACCGTGAGCGTGTTGAGCATGATCTGCGGGTACTGCAGCAGGCTGCTAAAATTGTCGACGCCGTAGGCGGTCGGCGGCCGAACTTGCGGGTCCCCGACATCAAAGGCGGCCTGCAACAGAAAGTAAACCGGATAGAGGACCAACACCGCGGCAATCGCCGCGACTCCATACCCGGCCACTTTCTGCGTAGAGAACCAGGATCCCATCGAACCCACAAACGGCCTGTCACAGGCCGAGCATGCTGTTCCATTCCTTCAAGAACGTCGCGCTTTGCGACGCGTACTCATCCCAGTCGGAAGGATAGAGCAACTTGAAATCGCTGAGTTTCACTCCGGTCGGCATGGCTGGCGCGTCCGTGCGCACCGAACCGTAATAGAGATTCGGATTGGACTGGTACCAGGCTTGGCCGCGTTTCGACATCGCCCAGTCGACGAACAGCTTAGAAACTTCCGGATGCGGCGCCCTGTTGACCACGCCGACCACGAGCGGTGTGGCTACCAACCCATCAGGCGGCGCGACGAATTCGACCTTGGCGCCCCTGCTCTTGAAAAGGATGTAGGCAGGATATTCGCCAATCGCGGTGATCATGTCGTCGCCCTTGGACAGGCGATCGAACAATTGCACACGCGAATCAAAGGCACGTGGCTGGAGCTTGGCGAATTCCTTCCAGAAACTGTCACCGTAAATCTTCCGTAGCGTATACCACTGCACGAACTGCAGACCCGATGCGGAGATCTTGCAGCTGATCTTACCCTTCCAGCGGGTGTCGAGGATGTCCTTCCAACCCTTCGGCGCATCCGAGGCGGCGACCTTTTCGCTGTTGTAGGCAATGCCGGCCGGATCGACGCCGGTCCAGAAGAAATAGCCGTTCGGCTCGCTCAGATGGTCCTTCTTGTAGGCGGATGATTCCGGCGACACGTAGTGCTCGTAACCGCCTTTTCTCCGGAAATCGAAAGCCGGAGCAATATCGGACAACTGAATCACATCAACATCGAAACGTCCGGCCGCGCGCTCCGACAGAATCTTGTTATAGAGCGCGCCGGTCTGCGCGCGGACATAACTGGTCTTGATCTTGGGGAAGTCCTTGTTGAAGCCTTCCATGATGCCGGCGGTGCCAGCCTCATTTTCGTGGCAGTAGAACACCAACTGCCCTTCCTGTTCGGCCTTCGCTATGTCGGCATTGGTCATGAAGTCGAGCACGTTGGTCGGCGACTTCGACACGCCCTGCGCCAACACATTGGGCGCCGCGATCTCGAGAAATGGCAGTGCAATTGCAGCGGTCCCGGCTTTCAGCACCCGGCGCCGCGTCAACTTCCCGTGCGTGAGTTCGGCCATTGTTACTCTCCCTGTGTCTAGTTTTTACCTTTATCGCGTAACTCATTTGACGTGCGGCTCGATCAGTTCGATCCGATTGCCGAATGGATCGTCGACATGACGCCGATCGCAGCCTTCGATCGGCTCGTCTGCCGTGACTTTGTAACCAGCCTGCTGTGCTTTCGTCACCATGCCGGCAAGGTCATCGACAATGAAAGCCGGATGGGCTTTGCGCGCCGGGGTGAAATTCTTCTCGACGCCCAAATGGACCTGCAAGGTTCCGCTTTCGAACCAGCAACCCCCGCGCGCAGCAAGCTGCGGCGGCTTCACCTTTTCCGTGAGCCCGAGGATGCCTTGGTAGAACGTTCTCGCCTCGTCTTCACGCCCGGGTGGCATCGCAATCAAAATGTGGTCGATGCGGCGAACTGGCATTGATACCTCGTCAAAGCTCTTTATCACCGGACTTTCGTCGCGATAAAAGTTTAGAGGGCGAGCGTAAGAACGCCAAGAGTTGCCATTCCGCTTTGGGTCATCAGCCGGCAAAACGGTCCGCTTTCCCTCGTAAGCGGACATTCGGTAACGCGGGTGGAATGTCCGGACATTCTACAGCGCTTGGTTTGTGTTCGCTTTTCCCTCGAAAACGGACATCCGTAACCGCGAACTGCAGGTCCGCTAAGAGCCAATAGCGGACATCAACCTTACCGGAAGCATCGGTCTCCCCATTTTTGGCTTCTGGTAATTGTGCGTCTAACCATTCGGCGGTTCGCCGGCCTTGATCCAGGCTTGGTACAGCGCCTTGGTCTCGTCGTCGGGCGGATAGGTACCCGAGATCGGCCTGCCCTGTCCGACACGAATAGCGACGAACTTCTCGAGCCGTTCCTGCTCGAATGAATCGCGTGCCACTTCGTCGGCCAGATGACGCGGCACGACGATGGCGCCGTCCTCATCCGCCACGATCACATCGCCGGGATAGACCGGCACGCCGCAGATGCCAACAGGCGTCTGGACCTCGACGGGATGGAGATGGTTCATGCTGGGCGGCGCCGCCGCAGCGGCGCAGAACACCGGAAAGTCGAACTTGCCGATCACCGGCGTGTCGCGCATGGCACCGTCGGACAGCACGCCCGCCACGCCGCGCACCTTGAGCCGCAACGCCAGGATGTCGCCCAAGGTACCGAGATTGCCGAAACTGCAGTTAATCAAGACGCAGAAGCCGCCTAACACGGGAAGCAAAAAGAAAGGCCCGGTATTTGCCGGGCCTTTTTTCCCAAAACGTGATGATCTGACCGGGAAACATTGTAATCGAAGTGGCTCGTACTCAACCTTTGAGCAATCCGGCCGCCTTCAACGCCCTGTTGATCACCGCGCCGATGTCAGGGAGAGGCGGCATCGGTTCTTGCTGGGATATTGGCTCTTCCTTGTCGAGTACTTCACCCTCCAGCACGGGGTCTGCCGCCGCGTAATGACGGGGCGCCGAAGAAATTGTCAGAATGTTTTTCTCTGGCGGAGCATTTCTCTTGGCTTGATCGCGAGCCGTCGCAATCCCGAAAAATTTTGCAATGTGATAGGATGAAGAAATCCCCACTGGCAGCAGAAACGGTCCGGGAGCACCGCAGGCACCCTCCGCTTCGCCGATTCCCAACGGCGTCCCATGCGCCATATTATTGATGGCATATGCCTCGATGAGCTCATCACCCGCTTCGTTGGTCCACAGCTCGCGGGGATACCCGTCAACCCGCGTTTTGACCGAGGGGGACAGCGGAAGACCATGCACCTCGGTCCACTGCTTGATGATTTCTAACGCGTTCGACGGAATTACTGTCTTGTCGTCATTCCCATGCCACACCGAGACGCGTGGCCACGGACCTCGATGGGACGACGCTTTGCGCACGAGATCACCCCATTCCTGTGGCGAACGGGAGGGACTTTGAAACATCATTTCGAATGCTTGCTGCACGGTTGCGGCGGCGCCATAGGGAAGGCCAGCAATGATCGCGCCTCCAGCAAATAGTTCGGGGTAGCAGGCAAGCATGACGGATGTCATCGCGCCTCCCGCCGATAGCCCAGTGATGAAAATCCGACGCCGATCGATGCCGTGATCGACAACGGATTTTTCGATCATCTGTCGAATCGAAAGCGGTTCTCCGTGATTGCGCCGCGTGTGCTGGGGCTGAAACCAATTAAAGCAACCGTTGGGATTGTTGGAGTGCTGCTGTTGCGGCAAAAGCAACGCGAAACCATAACGGTTCGCGAGGGTCGACCACCCGGCCCCCAGATCGTAGCCTGCGGCGGTTTGTGTGCACCCGTGCAACACGACGACAAGGGCGGGATTATGCGCAAGGGTCGGCGGCCGATAGTCGAACATTCGCAAATTACCTGGGTTCGATCCGAAATCGAAGACCTCCCGCAAATGTGTGCTGCCCTTTGCAGCACCTCTGGCGTGACCGCGATCCAGCACTCGCAGTAACTTCCGCCATCGATCCCGGCTGCTGCCGAGATTGAGTGCATGCCGCAGATTTATCATGATGGTTCATCCCTCGTTTGCTGCGTTGCACACAGTTAGTTGCTGCAATGCACAATACTAGAGGGTTACGTGAAATTTGCCGTCGCCTGGGGGCTTTCTGGTCAGTTCCCTGTAAAAAAAGGAGCAGCCCCAATCTCATCCAGCCTTCGCCAGCGGAGGCTGATCTGGTCTCAAGTTAAACCGCGATTGAAAAAGAATCTCGCATACGCGTTTGGCACCGGCAGACAAAGGGCCTTGTAAGAACTCAACACCCTCCGGCAGCTGCTGCGGATCGCCCTCGCGTGTCTGCCCTGGTCCGTTGAAAATGCAGACAAGTATGGACACGCCGGGTGTCTTTCGGCGCAAGCGACGCGACGCGTAGTGCAATTGTGCTGGCGTCGCGTGTTCCAAATAGCAGAGACAGATGAGCGCGACGTCTTTTAGTTCGCAATTGACCTGCAGCGACGCAAAAAATGGGCTCCTTTGCTCGTTTTCGCGGCAAAATTTGGACGGAGATGATTTCAAAAATCCCGGGTAAAACTCTTTGGCAGTGTTAAAAGGACGCGCCGAATAATTGGTGCTGTCGTCTGGGTGCGCGATCGTTTCAATGCTTTTTCATTCGCAATTTTATGTACTTGCCTTTCTACCCGTTGCAGCGGCGCTCTATTACGGCGTTGCCAACTCATCAACGGCTCGCCAGTGGCTACTCATTTGCGTGTCCCTGGTATTTTACGCTTGGTGGGACGTGCGTTTCGTTGTGCTTCCGGTTGCGCAAATCGCCGCGACTTGGTTCCTAGCCCGCCTTCACCAGCGAATAGAAAGCCGAATACCGCTAATCATTGGAGTTATACTCAACCTGCTCTCGCTTGCGACCTTCAAGTATCTCGACTTTGTGTTGGCGTCTATTGAATCGGTAAGCGGATTTACGCTGCCGCGCGCCCACATCATCCTGCCTATTGGCATAAGTTTCTTTTCATTCCAGCTAATTTCATATTTGGTCGATCGAATGCGGGGGCACGCCCCGATCTACCCGTTTCGCCCATTCGCACTCTTCGTGCTTCTTTATCCGCATCTCATCGCGGGGCCAATTGTGCGGCACAATGAGCTGATACCCCAATTTGACGCCGACCCGCGACGGGAGGGATTATGGAAACGCGTCGGGATCGGCCTTGTAATTTTCACGATAGGGTTCGCCAAGAAGGTTTTGCTTGCAGATAAACTTGCAAAGATCGCGGACCCGTTGTTTTCTCAAGCCGCAACACGCGTGCTCGACCTGGGTGAAGCTTGGACCGCCGTATTGGCTTTTTCGTTTCAGTTATTTCTTGATTTTTCCGCCTACACGGAAATGGCAATAGGATCAGCGCTAATTTTCGGATTGGTTTTGCCCGAAAACTTTCGTCGGCCGTATCTCTCCACCAACATTCGGGACTTTTGGCGACGCTGGCACATTTCACTATCCAACTTTCTGCGTGACTATCTCTACATCCCAATGGGCGGAAGTCAGAATGGGCTGGCACGCTATATTTTCGCCACGATGGCCACGATGGGCCTCTGCGGTTTGTGGCATGGGGCGGGATGGACCTTCGTAGTTTGGGGTTTGTGGCACGGACTTGGTCTCCTTGTGTGCCGTGGGTGGCAGCAGCTTAAACGGCCACTTCCCGCATTCGTCGGTTGGGCGCTCACTATGCTGTTCGTTCTCGTCGGCTGGGTTATCTTCCGCGCCGCGAATTTCAGTGAAGCGACGTCTATTCTAACGTCCCTAGTCGGAGGCGGCGGCATGAGTGGAGTGTTGCAGGGAGTTCCGCTCATCATCGCGGCCGCCCTCGCCGCCGCTTTCGTTCCATCCGCACATGAGGTTATGGATGAAATGAGGACGCCACGTCCAACATTCGCATTTGGTGCAGCAGCCCTTGCCGTTTACTGCATTCTTGAAGTGGGTGAAGGGCCGCCACTCAATTTCGTTTATTTTCAATTCTAGAAGGCAACAGAGTGGTCATCGATACAAAAATAGCGTCACCCTCGGTGCACACATCATCTGAATGGCGCCAGTTCGTGAAAGTGTTCATCGCTACGCTCGTTATAGCGCTGGCGACCACTTATTTACTCATCTTGGTATTGGACCCATATGACAGCGGTCGATTTGCAAACTATCCCGTGTATGGAGTCGTGGACGAAAATCCAAGGACCGCACATGTAAGCCGGGGTCGCGATCCACAATTTAACTCCGTGGTGATCGGGCACTCTCGCGGGCAACTGCTGGACCCTGAAAGATTATCGAAAGAGACAAGGCTTAGCTTCGTCCAGCTCACGGTTCCCGGAACCACGCCTCGTGAGCAGCTCACGCTATTACGTTGGTTTACCGAGCATCATTCTCAGATTGGAGCAGTCATATTGGTCGCGGACACAGCTTGGTGCACCCAAAATCCCGCGGTCCCATTGCTGAATCCGTTCCCATTTTGGCTCTACAGCGAGAATAATTTTGAGTACCTGATCAATGTACTGCGTACGCAAGCACTAGGGCGCGCCTGGCGGCGAACATTGCTTTGGCTTGGTTTGCGAAAAAGAAGCAGTCCAGACGGCTACTGGGACTATGAAGCCGGTCGAAATTGGGCTTTTCGGCCAAATATCCCGATCAACTTCGTCCCCGCATCACTACAAGCGACTGAGCCAAAACTTTCATTCCCCGCGATCGAGCTGCTGCACCATGCTCTCAGCAAGCTCGACAGAGACGTTCCACTTGTTATTGTGAGGCCGCCTGCCTTTTTCACTGAGTTGCCGGCAAGCGGCGACCCCAACGCAAACCTGATTTCACAGTGCAAGGGAGCGTTAGCAGAAGTCACCAGTCAGCGCCTTCGAGGGGCGTTCTTGGATTTTGAGGTCGATGGTGAAATTGCACGAAATCCAGAAAATTTCATGGATGGAGCGCACTATAGAGCACCTGTCGCACGCATGATCGAAGCACGCGTGGCTGCGGCGTTGTCGAAACGCCCGGTTCCCGAGGCGAAAGGTAACTGAGACGAGCGGCATTTGACGATCTCTTTGACCTTGTAGGGCCACCAATATGGATCTGTTAGAACCGTCGGTTGCGACTTCCTGGAAAAGATTTAGACGCTGGTACCTTCGTCCCTGGCGGACGGTCCGCTATGGAGAGATCAGTGTCTACTATAAGAAGCATCTCGACGGTGGAGGCTCGTCCTTTGGTCAAGGATATATTCCGTTCCTAAAGTCCCGAGGAATGCCGAAACAGCAAAAGGTATTTGAGTGGTATTCCGGCCCCGCTTTCATCGGCTTCTCAATACTTGCCCATGAACTTTGCGAAACACTCTGTCTCGCCGACATTAATGAACAAGCGGTTGAGGCGTGTCGTAGAACAATCCGTGCAAACCGGCTCGAAGAACGCGTCAGCTTATATCATTCCGATAATTTGCAGAACATTCCGTCGTACGAATGTTGGGATCTCGTTGTGGGCAATCCGCCTTTCTATAATGAGACGCAACCTTGGTGCATTCGCTCACATGATAAGGACTGGCAGATTCATCGGCGATTCTTCGCCCGCGTCGGGCATTTTCTAAAACCTGGCGGCGTAATCCTGCTGCAAGAAGCGAACGACGCTTCAACTCCAGCCGATTTCCAGAAAATGATTGAAGATGCCGGGTTGTCTTTGGTGCTCGTTCACAATTTTAAGCCCGGCGAAATGAGTCACTACTACATGGGAATGGTCCGTCGGACCGAAACTCCACCCAGTTGGTTAGTCAAAGGCGGCAATTGAATATTGCGCCGCTGCCCAAATCTGATTTTTCAGGGAAATTGTTCTTAGGCTTGCGCCAGCGCACCTAATGGAATTGCGCGCGCTTCGCGATCCGCATCCTGGAGTTCAAACATGGCCGCTCGATCTGCCATGCAGTCATAATCAGCGGCCACTCGCAAAAGCAGCGCTCGCGTTTTTTCACCGTGGAACAATGCAGCCATTGTCCTGCATTCCTCCGCACGGTCGCGAAAGACTCTGCTTTTCGGGACATTTACAGAACTGACCGCCATTGAGTAACTGACGCCTAATATGTCTTTTGACACATCAACGCGGTGGCCCCCTATCCGTTTCCGGCGAACGAAAACTTTTCGTCTCTTGTTCAGCTTGGCAGGCCGGATGTTTCCGAGCCTATTTGGTAAAAAACCCCCAGACAGATTTTAAAATAGAAAGTTCCGCATTGGAAAAGGTCTGAGTATACCAGCCGCCGAACACAATGCTGTCCAGCGACACAGCAACCGCCACAAAGCCAAAGACGTAGAGCATTGGCCGCATGCACGGAAGTATGGAATGCGATTGCTAATCTTTCGTTAGTGGTATCTGGCCCTGCGATGCCGTTTTTCTTACGAGAATAGCGACGCCGTGTGCCGCGGCGGCCCCCCGGCAACTCCGCAAGAACGAATGGGCCCGCTGCGCACCTTCGCAGCGAGCCCATTTCCGGGAAAGACCATACCGTGCGGCAGGCCTTGTTTACGAATTATTTCTTTCGCGACTTTTGGATATCCATTTCGTCCTTCGCCGCGCCTGCACCGGGTGCCGAGGACGAACCGCTATAGCCCGTTGTCTCCGCTTTCGCCTTGGCGCTCATCTTATGCTTTTTGTGGCTTCGCGTTTGAGCCGACGCGTGCCGCTTTGATTTCTTGACCTTTAAAGTCTGGCCGTCCTTCATGCCTGCGCCTGCGGCGGGCGTTGATGAACTACCATAGTTGCCGGTCTGTTGCGCGAACGCCGCCGGTGAAGCGACCATCAGCGCAGAAATCAAAAGTGCTGGGACTGCAAGTTTCATTTGAGAGCCTCCTTGGTTGCTCGCGATCTACAACCAAGGCACGGGGACAGGCGTTCCCATATTCAATGCAAAAACCAATTAATTATCGTCTGTTTCTGTCAATTTGTTCAGGTTGGTGTGCCTGATGTGGCGAGTCGAAGGCGATTAAATCGACGCTCCGATAAGGAGCGATGGTCAGGTGCGGAGTTTTTATTCAATCCATCCGGGCTTCCTGCAAACTTGCGATATCAGGTCGAGGTTTTGGCGTCGGAACGCTGACCCGCACCCTTTGCCGCCCGTCGTGAAGCATATCCAGTGCCTTCGCTGCCGCGTATGACAAATCTATCCGTCGTTCGGGATCCATCTTGGGCAAAAATGGCCCACGATCTTTCACCACGACGCTTACGCATTGTCTCCGCAGACAGACGTGCAAAATAGTACCGAAAGGCAAGGTTCTGTGAGCTGCGATAAAATCCTCCTTGCGATATTGCTGACCGTTCGCCAGCAACTTCCCTCCCTCCATCGGTCCGGAGCCGCCAATCCAATACGTCGCGATCATAAATACGACTGTTGCAGTGCTCATGTGCTCTTCTTCGCGCGCTCGAAAGCAATCTCAAGCGATTCGGCAAGCAAGACAACTTTTGGGATGAGCGAGTCCCAGATTTCGCAAGCCGCTGCTGCAAGCGAGCAAGCCGAGACGATCTGATTTGCTCAGGCCGGTGGGAAAAGTAGTAGTCGCGTCATCCTCACCTTTGGGGGAAGAATGCGTACGTTAGGGCGCTGCACGCTGGTCCCGACCAACGAGGCCAGCCAAGCGCTCGGCGAAGCTGGCGCGCGGACTTTCGGATTCAAGTCGCGTATTCGGTACCGCTCTGACGGAAACGCCCGCCTGCCTCGATGGCAATATGATTGCCTCAAGGTGACTGGCCCACGCGTCCAGCGCGGCCCTTTTTTCATCGGCGTAGGTATTGCGGTCGCATGTACGAATTAGACGAGCAGGAAGATGGTTTACGACTGCTTCGGCAACATGCGGGGCCACTCCGAGTTTCCCTAACCCAATGCGGACTGTCCGGCGAATGTCGTGCAACGTCCAACCTTTGACTTTGCTCTCCTCATCCAATTCGGCCTTTGATTTGGACCAGCCGGAATATCCACCCCGTCCATTGCCGAAAACGAAATCGCGATCGCGACGCGGAATTGCCTCGATAATCCTAAGGGCACGCTCTGAAAGTGGCACCACGTGCTCCGTGTGATTTTTGGTCCGCGACGCAGTAAGCGTCATCGTCTTGGCCTCCGTGTCGATTTCGGGCCATTCGAGCGAGCCGATTTCGTCACGACGGCAACCGGTGAGCATCAGCAGCTGCACGATACGTCCATAGTCGTTTTCGGGTGCGGCAAGCCAAACGGCCGCGACTTCAGCATCGGACAGCGAACGCTCGCGGGGACCATTTTCCTGTTGCTTGCTGGTGCCGGCGACCGGGTTTTCGTCGCACAGCCCCTGGCTTATGGCCCAACGGAAAAACGCGGATAGCGATGCCCTGGCGCGATTGGCCGCCACGGGGCCGCTCCGCCTGGCAATGGCGTTGGTTTCGGCGGCAACATTGGTCCGACCCACGTTGCGAATGGTAAGGCCGTGTAGGGGCCTCCACTGGATTTCCAGATGGCGCTTCGTCTCTTCGTGGCTGCGGGGCTTCATGGCGGGCTGCCTGGCAGCCAGATAGTCGGCAATGGTTGCGCCAACGGTGTGCGAGGGTTGTTGACGGGGGGCAACCCTTTCGTTGGCCGGATCCTCGCGATTGAGGAGGGGTAAGGCGTATGTCATGGCAGCCTCTCTGGCTTCCGCTGCCGTGACCTTGCCGACCTTGCCGCAATTCAGGCGGCGATGTCTTGAGCCAATTTTGTACTGAAAAATATAGCTGCGGTGTTCCCTGCCGGTCTTTTGATCGGTACGGATGCGAAGCCCAAAACCCGGGAATTTGCCGTCGAATTTGATCTTATCCGGCCTCTGCTCTTCGGCAGGAAATTTGAAATTGCGAGCAGAGTCCTCGGTGATCGTCCAGACGGCCATATCGCCCCCTCGCCTGGGAAGAATCCGGGAAGATCGAGGTTGCCTTTATCCCGTCTTCCACTCCCCCTTCACCATTAACTGAGGGGTTCATGGCTTATTTATTGTGATTCGCAAATCTTTGTGCCTGCGTCTCCTCGTATCCACAGGGAGCATACGTCTAGAGAACTGGGGGTCGGCCAGTTCGACTCCACCGGTCCGAGAAAGTACGAAGCGAGACGGCGGCCGGCGCATGGGGCTGAAAGCACGCGCGCAACGACATGCGCGAGTTGACCCGCTACTCGGACCGCCCTTTCCACGCCCTGAGGCTATCGGAGATGACCTTCATCGCGGACATCGACGCCTGGCTCAAACCGGCGTAGCCGGCAATTTCCCGGCTCACCCGTTCGCCCTCATCGCGCAGCATCTCGCGCATGCGTTCCAACTCACGAATGACGCTGTCGATTTCATCCATGGAGGTACCCGCGATGCGCCTGATCAAGGCATCCAGGCTTCCGGCGGAACCCTCATTGGACTGACCGCGGTCGGCAGTCTGGCCCCGCAGGAATGCGACACGGGCGCCATTCGGCGGGTCTTCCGGCACGCGCCGGTCAGGTGGCGCATACGCGTCCGGGCCTGAAGCAAGCGGATTCGTAGTAGCCCACTCGGGTCGGATCACCGCCATTTTTCCCTCCTGACGTGCCGGTCTTCCCGCATAACTTGCCGACCGCAATTGCAGCGCGCAAATCCTTTTCAACCGGAATCAGCCCTTTGAAATCAATGTGCCAGCACAATTTTGTGCCGTGTTGCCCGCCGGTCATAGGCTCCATAATAAGCAGGTATTATCGTGATGGTTGAGCGGGTATCGAGCGGGCTGGGTCCTTCCCGCTTGTAGCGGTCCCGGCTGAACAGGCGCTCACGACACTGTGGCCGGGGCCGCTTTCCTCGCTATCAATCGAAAGACCTACCTCGTCCATAGAAATCCACAGACCTATACCTCGTCTATACATGCGTATAGGTGCCGGGTCGTTACCGGACGGCTACGGTCAAATCGCCCCAAAGGACAAGTACCCCGCTTGTCCCCTCACGTGGTGCACCGGCGGGCGCCAATCGCGACGTCGGTGCTCTACGTTGAGCATCAGCGAAGACAAGCGCCCCGACGAACTGCTCGCATCGCTTGGCGAAAATCCGACAATCAGAATTGGCAACCGGGCCTGCTTTCAACCCGTAAAAAAACGCGGGCGACAGGGGTATCCGTGTCACCCGCGGGGGAGGAAGTATTGGCGTTGTTGGGTATAGCTGCCTCCGCGGCGGCAAGCTTGGAGACAACTTCTATTTTTCCTTGAGGCAGGCCTGATTTTTTGTGAAGGCCCCAATTAATCAGGCGCGCGCAATGAAAGCCCGAGCCGCGCGCGCCGACGCAGCCAGGTGGTGGCGCGATATTTCGGATCGTGCGTGATCGCGTGCATTTCATCGAGCACGGAGAGCACGCGAGCTCCACCCAGACTGTCGCCAAGAGACAGGGGTCCTTTCGGATAGTTCAGGCCGAGCTCAACCGCGGTGTCGATGTCGGCAGGCGCCGCAATGCGCAATTCGGCAATCCGCGTGCCGATGTTGACGATCATGGCAAGGATGCGCTGCACGACAAACCCGGGACTATCATTGATCGCGGTCACGGGCGTATTGCCGGCTGAGAGAGCCGCAACGGCTGCACCCAGCGTTTCCGCACTTGTCAGCGGAGTTTTCATCACCGCGCGGCGGCCTTCGAAGCGGCCGAGCATGTCGACGGCAACCGTACGCGCCGGATCAAGTTTCAGACGGACGGCGGCGCCCGAGGCATCCTCGCCCAACGGCGTGACGAAACAGGGTCCACTCGCGGCCGGCTGGCCGCCGAGCTGGATCTTTACCCCCGCGGTCTTCAGCCATTCCGCGAGCTCGCGGCCACCATCCTCGTCGGCCACCCAGGCCGACGTCGGCACAGGCTGTGACGGCACCGAAATGGTCGGCGGCGTTGCCGCCGCCGGACCGGCATAATCGTAGAAACCCCGCCCGGTCTTGCGGCCCAACAAGCCTCCGGCCGCTCGGACGGCCAGTTGAGCCGAGGGTTGGTACATCGGCTCGCCAAAATATTGGTCGAAGATGCTCACCATAACGGCGTGGGCGACGTCGCCGCCGACAAGATCAAGCAATTCAAATGGGCCCATCCGGAAACCGGCAGCCTCCTTCATCAGGAGATCGACCTCCCGCGGGCTCGCGATCCCTTGCGATACGATCCGCAGGGCTTCGGGCCCGTAGGCACGGCCCGCGTGATTGACAACAAAGCCGGGCGTGTCGGCGGCAACGACCGGATGCTTGTTGATGCGCTTCACGAAGCTGGTGAGCACTTCGACCAGTGCAGGATCGCTTCGCAAGCCGGTGATCACCTCAACAAGACGCATCAGAGGCGGCGGATTGAAAAAATGCAACCCGCCGACGCGCTCCGGTCTTTCGCAAGCGGCGGCTACTTCCGTCACGGAAAGTGACGATGTGTTGGTGGCAAGCACAGCGCCAGGCGATAGACGGCTTTCAAGCGCGCGGAACAGCTCGCGCTTTGCATCGAGGTCCTCAACGATGGCTTCGATGACAATGTCTGCATTCTTTGCCTGGTCCAAAGAATGGACCGGTTTCATGTGATCGAGCACGTTGTGCTTTGCGTCGGATGACATTCGCCCTTTCGACACCAGGCCTGCGAGAGCCTTGTCGACCGTCGCAATCGCCTCCTCCACGGCTCCATTTCGCGAATCAAACAGCAAGGTGGTCAGGCCGGCTTGCGCGCAAACCTGCGCGATCCCGCGCCCCATGGTGCCTGCTCCACACACCGCAACAACGACGTCTGACTTGTAAAGATCGACTGCCACGCGTCACTGTCCTTCGAACTTCGGCTTTCGCTTTTCCAGGAAGGCGCGCATGCCTTCTTTCTGATCACGCGTGGCAAATTGCAGTTGAAAGGCTTTGCGCTCCAGCATCAGAGCAGTATCCAGGGATGCATTGAGGCCGGCGTTCACAATTTCCTTTATCTGCATGATCGAGATCGGCGGCATGGCGGCAATCTCGCGCGCAACCTCGAGTGCGCGTTGCAAAGCCTGCCCCGTCGGCGCGACCTCGCTGACTACGCCCATGCCGAGCGCCTCGGCGGCTCCGAACATTCTTCCCGTCATGATCAAAAGCATCGCGCGATGACGGCCGACCAGACGGGCAAGTTTTTGCGTGCCTCCTGCACCGGGAAGAATGCCCACCTTGACTTCAGGCAGACCCAGTTTTGCGCCCTCGCCCGCAATAATGATGTCGGCACATAACGCGAGCTCAAGCCCGCCGCCAAGTGCATAGCCCTCAACCGCCGCGATCAACGGTTTGGGACAGTCCATGATCGCACGCCAATATTTCTGTACATTGCGCGACATCACCTCGACCGGATCGGCTTCCGCCATCTCGCCAATATCGGCACCCGCGGCAAAAACAACATCCGATCCGGCTACGATAAGGCAGCGGACGGCTTTCTCCGCGCCGTATTGCGTGACTTTCTCGGCAAGCCCCGCGCGCACCTCTAGATTGAGCGCGTTGCGCACTTGCGGACGATTGAGCCGCAAAACGACGATATCGTCTGACGGGCGCTCAACGATGAGGGATTCCGACATGGGCATGGACATCGATCCAGAATGCTTACTTTGTCACGGAATACCGCTGCCTTGCGGGCTATTTGGAATTTAGCACAGCGAGTGCATCGATGACGCCGGCACCGACTTCATTGCGCTTGCCGGGAATGCGGTGGGCAGACCGGGTCAGATTGCCGCGCACCTGGGCAGGAGAAAGTTTCGGCTTAACAGCCAACAGCAGCGCCGCCACGCCGCTGGCATGGGCGGCAGCAATCGAGGTGCCGGAAGTGACCTGGTACGCGCCGTTCGGCGCCGCCGCCATGATCTCCACCCCTGGGGCCGCCACCGAAACCTGCGGTCCCCGATTGGCCTGCGGCATCAACCTGTCTTCCGCGTCGGTCGCGGTCACGCCTATGACCGCCGCATAGGCGGCAGGATACAGCGGTGGCGAATTGGGGCCGGCATTGCCCACCGCAGCAACCAGTACGATGCCCCGCGCATTGGCCGCGCGCAGCATCTCCTGCAGCATCGGGTCCGAAGGTCCAGCAAAGCTCATGTTGACGATGCGGGCGTTCCTGCTCGCTGCCCAATCAAGACTCTTGAGGATATTGAAGGTCGTGCTTTGCGCGCTTTCTCCGCTGCCCGAAAAAGCGCGAACCGCAAGGACCCTGACCTTCGGCGCAACGCCGACCAGTTTGCTGTTTGCAGCGATTGCCCCGGCAATTGCCGTGCCATGCGAGTGGACCGGTCCCGGCGTCCCGATTGCATCGAATTCGTCCACAATGACGCCGGCAAGATCCGGATGACCGCGATCGATCCTGGAGTCGATAACCGCAACCAACACGTCGTCGCCTTTGTTGATGCGGTGCGCTTCAAGCAGGTGCAACTTGCGCACCACGTACTGTGCAGCGGCGCCGTCCGGCACCGCGTCCGGTTTGATCGCAGGCTCGGTCTGCGCTCCAACATAGAGCTTGTTGGCCTGGCCGGCTGTGACGGCCGGGAAATTCCGCCGTATCAAGCGCAAAGTATCGGCAACCGAGCGGCCGCCATCGATGCGCCAGCGGCTGATGCTCCGCCCGGTCAAGCTGAAGCTTTGCGTTTCCAGTTGGGTCAGTTGCAACGAACGCGCGAGCGCATCGCGAATGCCAGGCGTCGCGCTGCTGGAAAATTCAAGCAACAGCTCATTGTTAACGAAACGCGTTTCTCCCGAGGGTGGGATATCGAAATTGCGTCCACGCGCAGCATTCGTCTTCTTTGGCTTGCGCGGCGGTGTCGGCTGCTGGGTACTTGTGGCTGTCACGGCAGGCGGAAACATCGCATCGGCCAAAAGCCAGCCTACCGGGCCCAATATGCAGCCCAAGGTGGTGTGGTGGGCCTCAGCGAGCGTCAGTTCTCGGCCGAGGATCACAGTTGCGATCATCGGAGAGACCGCCGCACACCCGATCGAGCCGATGACGAGCCAGCCGAGCGGCGTGATGTTATGAGTTACGACAACGGGCGGGACGCGAACGTTGGGTGGTGCGATCTGCTGGGCCGGCGCAGACGTGAGAGCGCCAGCCACAATCGCGATTGCAATCAAAGTGGCTTTCGCAAGCCCCCGCATTGCCCCAGCCTCCCCAGAATGGGCCCTGGCATTGTACACGGACATAGGTCGCGCACCACGCCCGCACGGTTCAAATGACTGGAAGTTGCTGAAAATCTAATGCGGCCGCGTCACCACCGCATCGATTAGCTTGCGGCATTCTGCCAGCTCATGCAGCGCCGCGTGCAACTTGCGGAGGTCCTCGCGACCGAGGCCACCGGCCGCCGCCGTGGCCGGCGCTCGACGCGGCGCGGCCGCAACGGATTCCGGTGCCGCATTAGGTGGATCGGACGCGGATACACTGTGGATAGCGCGATCGGTCGAGTCGACGCGGGGCACCGGCGCGCTCGCGAGAGGCGGTTCGACACGGCTTTCATCGTCTCGATCCCCGAGGTCCCGACCAATCAGTGAGGACAGGCGGCCACGCAAGCCACGTTCTTCGTCCGCTGGAACATCGTCCGCCATCACAGCCTCCTCTACAAACTCTTCCTCTTCGACTCGTCCATGTGGCGGCTGTGGCGCGCCTTCCTGCCAAACAACCTGAACGAACTTCGGACCTTGCTCGCGCAAGATGCGTTGCACGCCGCGAATGGTGTAACCTTCGCCATACAGAAGATGGCGAATGCCACGCAGCAATTCGATATCCTCGGGACGATAATAGCGGCGGCCGCCGCCGCGCTTCATCGGTTTGATCTCGTGAAAGCGGCTCTCCCAGAAGCGCAGAACGTGCTGCGGTAGGTCGAGTTCGTCCGCCACTTCACTAATGGTGCGAAATGCGTCCGGCGCCTTGTTGTCCAAAGCGGGCCACTCCTGTCGAGTTGATCCAAACGCGGTTACGCTGACGAAATCGGCTTACGCTTGTTGCTCACCGCTGCCGTTATTAATGCGTTGCTTGAGGATCGCCGACGGCTTGAACACCATGACGCGCCGCGGTGAGATTGGTACTTCCTTACCGGTCTTCGGGTTACGGCCGATTCGCTGACCCTTCTTGCGTACTACAAATGACCCGAACGACGAAAGTTTGACGGTTTCTCCGCGCTCAAGGCAGTCGGTGATCTCCTTGAGCACCAATTCTACCAGCGCTGCCGATTCCGTCCG
>DAISKM010000017.1:0-18582 GCA_036820945.1 Pseudolabrys sp. | reverse complement strand
TCCGCCATTGAGGGCGCAGAACCGCGCGGCAGGGCCGTGTGAGCTGGAGGATATTTCCTGGCTGGGGACGTCATGGTTGGGCCAAGGCAAGTGGGATCCTGGGGTTACAGTGTGGCCGCGGCGGCGCGTGGCCAGGCACCATCATAGAGACCCGGGCACAGCTATTCCAACTCGGCAATTCGCTCGAGGTTGCCCCGTTCCGGGACAAGACGCGATTCTTGCGCGATTTTCCGCTGTGAAATCCAGATAATTATTGCTTAAGCGATCGCAACCCTTGTGCGGGCAAATTGAGGCGACTTTCCCCCAAATTCACGGCCTTCCTCTCACGGTTTTTCAAGGGGGGTAGCCCCATATGGAGGAACTTTCGCTGGAAGGTTTGTGTCCACAACATTGGGTGAAGCCATGTTAGCCCGTTTTCTTACCAACACCCGGGGCGGTGTAACCCCGCTGATGGCGGTCGTTGCCGTCCCGCTCATGGCGTCGGTTGGCATCGCCGTCGACTATTCGCGAATCAATGCGGCCCGAACGGCATTCCAGGTTGCTCTCGACGCAACCGCGCTGATGATGTCAAAGAACGCGGCGACTGGAACCGACGCCCAGCGTCAAACCGAAGCCACCAACATTTTTAATTCGCTGTTCAGCCGGCCCGAGGTCACCAACATCACCGTCTCGCCAACTTACACCTCAGCCGGCGGATCGAAGCTGACCCTCAACGGCACCGCGGTCGTCCACACCAATTTTCTCGGCATAATCGGCGTCAGCCAGGTCGATATCAGTGCTTTGTCGGTTTCGACGTGGGGCAATACGCGCCTGCGTGTGGCGCTTGCGCTCGACAACACGGGCTCCATGGCCAGCGACGGCAAAATGGATGCTCTCAAGACAGCGTCTCACAATCTGCTGACTCAGCTCAAAAACGCCGCCGTTCATGCGGAAGACGTCTATGTGTCGATTGTCCCGTTCAGCAAGGACGTGAACTTCGGGCCGGACAACTACGAACAAAGCTGGCTGCGCTGGGACTTGTGGGACGCGGTCAACGGGACCTGCAGCAGCACGAAATATCACAAGCAAAGCAACTGTGTCTCGAATGGCAAGATCTGGACCCCGGCCCCCCACAGCACCTGGAATGGCTGCGTGACCGACCGCGACCAGAACTACGACACCAAGAACGACGCACCCGTGTCAGGCGCTACGTTGTATCCGGCCGAACAATACTCTTCGTGCTCGGTTCCCCTGCTCGGTCTGACCAACGATTGGACCAAGCTGAACGAAAAAATCGATGCCATGGCCCCGGTTGGCAACACCAACCAGGCGATCGGGTTGCAGGTCGGCTGGCAAAGCCTGACAGCTGCCCCCTTCACGATCCCGACGATCGACACAGACTATAAGTATCAGACGGTCATTATTCTTCTGACCGACGGCCTCAACACGGAGGACCGCTGGTACACGAGCCAGTCATCGATCGACGCGCGTCAACAGAAGACCTGCGACAACATCAAGGCCGCCGGCATTACGCTCTACACCGTGCAGGTCAACACCGGTGGCGACCCTGTCTCGACGCTGCTGCAGAACTGCGCCAGCGACTCCGGGAAGTTCTTCCATCTTACGACCGCAGGGCAGATCGTCGCGACCTTCGGTCAGATCGGCACGTCGCTCTCCAAGTTGCGGCTGGCGATGTAGCGCCCCTCCCGCGGCGTTGCGGATGGCTACTACCCGGCCATCCGCGCGCCGCGGTTTTTCATGCCGATTTCCGCGACCGCACCAACCGAGTGTTAACGACGGCTCTGAACAATGTTCGGCATTTGCGCGATCTGGGGCAAACAGCGTTTACCAATCAAGCCGTTGAAAAGAGGCGAACAAAGTCAAACGGGCTACTGCAAACCTTACTATCAGCGCAGGATTCAGTCCCTGCTCATATACCAGCCCTTTAGTACCGACCTTTATTACGGCAGACGGATTCAACCATTTCTCGGTGTGTCGTCATGATGATCGCCTGGAAGAAGTTTTGCCGCCTGCTGTCAGCCTTTAAGGCCGACCGCCGAGCCAACGTCGCCATCACCTTCGCCTTCGCCTCGCTGCCAATCCTCGGCTTCGTGGCAGCCGCAGTCGATTACAGCCGCGCGAATTCGGTCAAGGCCGCAATGCAGACGGCGCTCGACTCCACCGCGCTGATGCTGGCGAAAGAAGCGGCCACCGACACCGAAGACCAGCTGAAAGCTAATGCGCTCAAATATTTCACCGCGGTCTTCGCGCGTCCGGAAGCCAAGGACATCCTGGTTAATGTCAGCTACACCACCGCAGGCGGGTCCAAGATCGTCGTCAATGCCACCGCCGCGATGGACGCCGAGTTCACCAAGCTCCTTGGCTATGAGACTTTCCACATCAACGCGTCTTCGACTGCAAAGTGGGGTACGAGGCGGCTGCGCGTCGCGCTTGTGCTCGACAACACTGGATCGATGGCCGACGCCGGCAAAATGGCAGCGCTCAAGACCGCCACCAAGGGCCTGCTCAGCCAGCTCCAGGGCGCGGTGACTCAACCGGGCGACGTCTATGTTTCGATCGTTCCTTTCGTCAAGGACGTGAACCTTGGCGCTTCTAACTGGAACGCGGACTGGATCTACTGGGGCAGCAGCACTCAGGATCCCGGCGAGACCGATAATACGGCCTGGGAAGCTCTCCACGGCACCTGCGACAGCAACTCGACCTACAATAACAACCGCAATAACTGCCGCACCCGCGGTGGCGTCTGCAGCAATACGAGCTTCACGCGCCAAAGCACCTGCACGAACAATGGCACGTGCAGTGTGGGTAGCCCCACGACTCAAAGCACTTGCGCAAGCAGGGGCACCTGCAGCGTCGCGGGCAACAATAACCAAACCGCCTGCAATTCTGCTGGCACTTGCAGCATCGCAAGCTTCACGACGCAGACCGGCTGCCAGAATGCAGGCATTTGCGACATTTCGGGCTTCACGACGCAAAGCAGCTGTCAGAGTGCCCATCATTGCTCAGTCGGCAACTGGGGCTCAAAAACTCAGTGCCAGAGCCACGGCGGCACCTGGCTGGCGGGCGTCTGGACTTCGACCCCCGGCACGTGGACGCCGGCGACATGGACCCCCGCGATGTTTACAGCCTACGTGTGGACGCCGGGCACCTGGACGCCTGCTAACCACAATACGTGGAATGGCTGCGTAATGGATCGCGGCAATTGGGATGGCCCCGACGCAACGTACAATTTCGACACGACAGCTGATGCGCCGGATCCAGTCACGCCGCGGTGGTCGTCGCTGTACGCCGCCGAACAGTACGGCTCCTGCCCGCAGGCCGCAAAGCAATTGACCGCTGACTGGTCGGCCATGAACACGTTGGTCGACAATATGTCGCCGGCGGGCAACACCAACCAAGCGATCGGCTTACAGGTCGGCTGGCAATCACTGGTCGGCGGCGGACCGTTCACCGTGCCGGCTTACGATCCCCTCTACCAGTACACCCATGTGATCATCCTGCTGACCGACGGATTGAATACACAGGATCGCTGGTACAATGCCGATACCGACATTGACCCGCGCGAAGCGATGACCTGCGGCAATATAAGAACCGCGAATTTCGAGCTCTATGCCATCCAGGTGAACACCGGTGGTGATCCGATCTCGACATTGCTGCAGAACTGCGCAAGCAGCACGGACAAGTTCTACCACCTGACATCGGCGGACCAGATGACCGCCACATTCAATACAATCGGCACCAATCTGACCAAGTTGCGCGTCGCTCAGTAAGGTATCCGATCAGAACTCCGGCAAGAAAAAGCCCGGCTCTACCGAGCCGGGCTTTCACATTCCAAACTCACGCAACCGAACAAACTCTACGCCACGAATTGCGACTTACTTGGCCTTCGCGATCAGCGTTTCGAAGGGCTTGTAGGTTTCCTTGGCAAGATCAGCATAAAGCTCACCAATCTTGGAGGCCTTGGCCACGAAACCCTCGTAGGCAGTCTTGGCATACTCGGTCTGTACCTCGATCGCCTTGTCGACGGACTTCACACCGAACAGCTTCTCCAGCGCCGCCGTTCCTTCCTCGAACGCCTTCTTCGAATAGTCCGCAACCTCGACCGCGATCGCCTGGGTGCCCTTGGAGAGCGCCCCAAAAGCTTTCAGCGTGACATCGACGTTGTCCTTGCTGACCTGCTGTAGGTCTTCAAAAGTTTTGACCATGTCATCCCTTTCCCGGCCCGCCATGCGGTGCCTTTGTTCACTTTGACTTCGAACCCGGCCCAGCCGGGAATGAACTATAATTATACTGCACTGCACAAAAAGTCAAGCTAATTTATTGCGGTGCGAAAACTCCTTAAAATCCAGTGGATTGCCTTAAGAATTTGTAAACCGCGTTCTCCTACGGTCATAAATTGGGTCCCTCGCGACACGCTACAAAATGGCCACGATAGCGGCCTAGGGGTCCGTCACCGCAATAAGGTGGGGAGAACGGATGTTGCGTGGGGGAGTTCTTTATTGTCGTGCCTGGCGCTGGAGCGCCCTTGGCCTGGCCACCATCTTCGCGATCACTTCCCTTAGCGGCACGGCCGACGCGCGACGCGGCCGCCATCGACCGCAGCCAGCGGAAAGCTATCAGCCCGCTTATGCCTCCATCGTCGTGGACGCCAATTCGGGCTCGGTCATGCAGGCGACAAACGCCGATAGCCAGCGTCATCCGGCTTCACTGACCAAGATTATGACGCTTTACCTTCTGTTCGAGAGGCTCGACCAAGGGAAGATCAAGCTCAACACCGACCTGCCGGTGTCGGCCCGGGCTTCCCAACAAGCCCCGTCCAAGCTTGCTCTGAAGCCCGGCGAGACGATTCGCGTCGAAACGGCGATACGCGCGATCGTCACCAAGTCAGCCAATGATGTCGCAGTCGTCGTGGCCGAGGCACTGGGTGGTGATGAGCCGAACTTTGCTAGGTTGATGACTGCCAAGGCGCGGGCTCTTGGGATGGCGCAAACCACCTACCGCAACGCCTCAGGCCTGCCCGACGAGGAGCAAATTACCACGGCACGGGACCAGGCCATTCTTGGCCGAGCAATCCAGGACCGATTCCCGAATTACTACCATTATTTCGCGACGCGAACGTTCGATTTCCGTGGCAAGTCCATACGAAACCACAATCATTTGCTCGGCGCCGTCGAGGGCGTCGACGGCATCAAGACCGGCTACATTCGCGATTCTGGCTTCAACATCGTCACTTCGATGCGACGCGCCAATCGCCACCTGATCGCCGTTGTTTTCGGCGGCCGCTCTGCCAATGCGCGGGACGCGCGGGTGCGAAGCCTGATTGAAAACAACGTCAACATCGCATCCGTTAAACGCACTGCCCCACCCCTCGTCGAGGGATGGGACGTCGCGCAGGCGCGAAAGGAGGGTAAGGATAAGGATAATGAGGACCGCACAAGCTCGGCACCGGTTCGTGTTGCTTCGATGTCGCCCGTCGCAGTCGACGCGCCAGCGCCAGGTTCAACGGAACCGATCAAACCAAACAGTGTAAAGACGGTCGTTGTGCACCCGGGGACCGCATACGCGGCCTCGCTGTCACCGCTGCCCTCGGACAGCCGTCAACTCGCTCCCGCACCGGCAGCCAATGCCGCCAACATTACAACCGTCGCTACAGTCAGGAGCGATCCCCCGCCGGCTGCGCCACCTGTCGCCGCGCAATCTGCTGCGCCCCCATCTCCGGCACCGGCAGCCGCGCCTCCGGCGCCAAAACAGGAGACGCCGCCGGTCAAATTTGCAACAGCCGAAATTCAAACATCGCCGCCTGCGCGCGACGAGCAGCCCGCTGTCCGCCCCCGTGGCGGCTGGCTTATTCAGGTCGGCGCCTTGCCGGACGAAAAGGAGGCGAGACAACGCCTCGAAGAAGCGCAAAACAAGGCCAAGCATATGCTGAGCAAGGCTGACCCATTTACCGAACGTCTTGAAAAAGGTGACAAGGTGCTTTTCCGTGCACGGTTCGCGGGATTGGACAAGGGTCAGGCAGAAGCCGCCTGCAAACACCTCAAACGCAGCGACATCCCATGCATGCTGCTGAAAAACTGAAAAACAGGAAATAACCGGGACGTGCCACTGGCCAGGAGCCGCTGATGGTCGAGTTTGTGGAGTACTTCAGCGATGTCGGCGAAGAAGGATTTCCTTGGCTTCATTGATGCGAGCCGCGAGATACGTCGAGCCCCCCTGGTCGGGATGCAGTTTCTTCATCAGCGTGCGATGCGCGCGGCTGATGTCCTCGGCGCTCGCGCCGGGCTGCAAGCCAAGGATCTGATAGGCCTCCTGTTCCGACATTTTTCCGCTGCTCGAAGCTCGCCGCCCCGCTGCCGCGTCCGCCTGCGCGTGCTCACTCCAGGTGGGGTCCCGGCGGTCAAGATAAGCCATGAGTAGCGCACGGCTTTCCTCATCGACTTCGGTAAGCATTGAGACGAGCGTGCCGATATCAAGGCGCTCGAGGTCGGCGCCCTGGTGACGCCCGGCGAGCACCCGGCCCCGCATCACACCGCTGTCGTGCTCGAGCTCCATTTCGAAATACGGAGATCGAACCTGTGAGGTCTGGCCTCCGCTCTTTTGCGTGCGTGCCGTAAAACCCGCCGGCCCGAACGGAACCCATCCGAGCAGTCCCAATCCAAATACGCCAAGCGGAATGGCGATCCCGATTTCGCCGCGCAAGCCCAGAAACACTGCAAACCCAAGCGAGATCATGCCGCCGCCAACCTTCGTCACGCGCGCCGCGACTTTCGGATCGACTTTGCTAATAACGTTCAGCACCCACAAAATGAGCACCAGAACGACGACACCAAAAATAAGCGTTGGCATGGCTACTTCAGCTGTGACAGCAGCCTTTGAGCAGCAGATGACTGCTTCTTCGACAACTCGAGGAGCGCCTTCTTGCCGCCCGCAGCATAGGCTGCAACTGCCCGCAATAGTTCGCCAAGCTCATGCGCCGAGCCCGCATCAAAGCGGCAATAGGCTCCATGGGAGAGGCGTGCGATCTCCCGATAAGCGTTCTCCGCGATCGGGTCGCCGCCTTCCTGGAACATGAAGGCCGGAACGCCAAGCAGGCCCAGTTCGCCGGCCGCTTGACATAATCCGTCGATAGCCTCCTCCATGGCATCACCGACGAAGACCAAAGCCTGCACTTTTCCGCGCGCATGCTCCTGACGCGCGTGGCTGAGAACTTTGCCGATCTGAGTTTGGCCGCCGCGGCAATCGATGCGCGACATCAGCTCGGCCAACTTGTCGCCAGCGGCAACCCAGCCGGAGGACCGGCATTCTCCCAAGCCGCGAAAATAGACCAGCTGGATATCGAGCCCCCCGATGCCCGCTGCTTCGCGGAACATGTCTGCCTGGAGCGCGCATGCAGTATCCCAGGTCGGCTGACGACTCATTGTGGCATCGAGCGCAAAAATGAGCCGGCCCCGCTTGCCCTGGGCGGTGGAGGGGCCAAGCGCGCGCAATTGTTCGATAAACGCCTTTATTTCCGGTTTGGACGAAACCGGCGCCGGGCTTCGCTCGGATTCCTTGCTCATAGCGGAAATTCTACACTGACGCCATGTGAGATGGCGACCTGGGTCCTCAGATGCAAGGCGGGCTGGATTCTAGGAAAAGCGGGCTGGATTCTAGGAAATAATGTCGTGGACCTGTAACGGCTGGTCCATGACCGAGTACCACTCCGCCCGTGCGGCGGCCCGTCGCCTGCCATTTTCCGAAAGCGGCAGGTGCAGCGCGTTCAATAGGGCGATCACTTCCTCTCGCGCGGTGACATGCGACAAATTCGGGCGCATGCCGAGAGTTTCTTCATCCAGATTATCGAGCGCCGTCAGCCCTCGAGGGAAAAACTCGCGGTAGACGACGCGCTCGGCAAAGCCTTCTACGGTACGGAACCCCATGCGTTTTGATAACTCGCTGATGCCGTCGCCAACCAGCTTCTTGTTGCGCGAGGTCAGCGTCGACAGACGGTTGCGCACGACAATCCAGTCGGTGAGTTGCCCGTCAACAAGACGCCTCTGCCGTCGCGCCTCACGCACCATTTCGGAGTAGTGGCTCTCACCCGTAACGGTGAAATCGGTCGGATCCAGAGTGGCAAGCACATCGAAATCGAGAAAACTGTCGTTGAGCGGCGTGACCAGCGTATCCGCCATCGAATGCGCAAGGCGCATTAAGTAGGTGTCGGAGCCGGGCGTATCGATTACAACCACGTCATGGCTGTGTTCAATTGCGCTGATCGCCGCCGAAAAATTCACGAACTCCTGCGTTTCGTTCGCTTCCAGCGAATTCCCTTCGGCGCGTGCAATGCAGTAGTGCGTAGGCATTTCAAGCGAAATCCGCGCCCGCTCCGCCCAGGCGCGGCGGTTGTCGATGTAGTGGGTAAAGCTCTGTTGGCGCGAATCAAGGTCGATGGTCGCAACGCGCTGCCCGGCTTTCAGCAACGCGACCGCAACGTGCAAGGCAGTTGTTGATTTTCCGGAACCACCCTTCTCATTGCCGAGGACGACTACATGCGCCGACTGAGCTGTTTCCTGTATTGGCTGGATCAACATGCCGCCCCCTCCGGCCGTCAATTCTCAAAAGATTAGTGGTCTTTAGTCAAGTTAAACCCGGCGCGCGTCGAATTTGGTTCACCACATTCGTCGCCCCCACGTCTTGCAGGAGTTAATTGGCATTTGCGACAATTCGTGGACAAGGCAAAAATTTATGGCAAATCGTCTGAAGGTCGTACGTACCGTCGCTTCGCTTCGTCGCGCTCTAGAACCGTATCGCAGAAGGCGTGACCACATCGCGTTGGTACCAACAATGGGCGCGTTGCACCGCGGCCACATGGCGCTGGTGCAGGAAGCGCAACGGCGGGCAGAACGTGTAGTCGTTTCAATTTTCGTAAACCCGACTCAGTTTGCGCCGCACGAAGATTTCGACAGTTATCCACGGAGGTTTGCAACCGACGTCAAAGCTTTGCGGCAGGCGAAGATCGATTTTGTCTGGGCCCCGTCGGTTCAGGCCATGTATCCGGACGGCTTTGCTACGCGGATTGCCCCAGAAGGCCCCGCCAAAGCCGCTCTGGAGGACGAATTCCGGCCACATTTCTTTGGTGGCGTCACAACGGTCGTCGCCAAATTGTTCACTCAAGTTTCGCCGGATTTGGCGTTTTTCGGCCAAAAGGACTATCAGCAGCTCCGTGTTGTCACCCAGATGGCCAAGGATCTCGATCTGCCGGTCAAGGTGATTGGCGTTCCGACGGTGCGCGAACCCGACGGATTGGCGCTCTCCTCGCGCAACGCCTACCTTTCCGGCGCCGAACGCACAGTGGCCCCGATGCTTTACCGCGTGCTCAAAAGCTGCGCGACCCGCATAAAAAACGGCGAAACAGTCGATCGCGTCCTGAATGTGGCTCGGATCGAGATCGATGTGGCCGGATTTATGCTCGATTATCTTGAGGCCCGGCACGCACTCACGCTGGCACCAATTTCCTCGCCTAAAGATGGCCCCATGCGATTGCTGGTCGCTGCCAGGCTGGGCAAGACACGACTGATCGACAATATTGCCGTCTAAAGCAGCCCCAGTTCCTGCAATTCGCGGCGCATCGTTTCCGGCATCCTGGACGCGCCTGGGGCCGCACGGGAGAGGTCTCGCGGCGCGTCCTTAGCCTCAAGATACCGCCAGCCTTGAAACGCAGACCGCAGGCGCGGCTCAACCAGCACGATCCTTCCGTCAAGGACGACGCGGCAGCGGCCAATGCCATCCTTGTCGGTAAAAGGACGAATATCGACGATGCGCTCACGGCAGGTGATCCGACCGCGAATCACCCAATAAAGGGAGCCGCCGTTCGTAAGCTCGGCGGCCCGTTTTGGGACCATCCGGGTCGTATGAACATGCTCAGGCTTCTGCGGCCGCCGCTTTTTTTCTTTTAGTTTCCGGCTGATCCAGTCCTCAAGATCGGAGACTGAATCGCACCCAACGCATAGTTTGACGAGATGAAGCGGCATCCCAGGTCCGGTCATTCTTTTGCTGGCTGCGTCGGTTCAATGCGCATGATTTTCGCACCTTCAGCAATTTGAGCATCCTGTTCGACTGCTATGTCGGCAACGATGCCATCAAGCGGAGCCACGAGGGTGTGCTCCATTTTCATGGCCTCGATAATGGCGACACGTTGGCCGCGCGTGACCCGCACGCCCGGTTCCACCAGGATTCCAAGTACCTTGCCATGCATCGGCGCTCGCACAAGCCCGCTTTTGTCCTGATCCCCAGCCTCATCGAGCGTAAGATCGCGCAAAGCCACCTTGGTCTGACGCCCATGGCGCAGGACATAGACCGCGTCCTGGTGGCTTACGACAAAGCCGTCCCGGGCAGGCGCCGCACCGTCGATGGAGATGGTTTGGCCCCAGGAGCCATATCCCACTTCCGCGACAATCCCCTCGCCTTCCACAAGCACCGGCAGCTGCAGCCTTCGTTCGCCGGACAGCTGAAAGGCATCGGTTTCGTCCCAAGGAGAAGCTAGCTGGTCCGCTTCGTTCTCAAATATCGCTGCCCGGGACTGCTGGGTCAGCAGGTGTTGCACGCCAAGCGCAGCCGCGGCCCGGTCAACGTGCTGTGGCACGGCGCCAAGTTCCGCCGCATTGTGGCCAATGAAGCCGGTGTCGAATTGCCCCTTGCGGAATTCGGCAGCACGGCAAAGCGCCGCCAAGAAGCCTGCGTTATTGCGAGGGCCAACCACAATCGTGTGGTCGAGTGCCTCAGCAAGACGATCAAGGGCCGCTTCACGTGTTTTTCCGTGTGCGATCAACTTGGCGATCATCGGATCATAGAACGGCGTGACCTCGCTGCCCACTTCAACGCCAGTATCGACGCGCAGGCCATCGGCTTTAGGAAACTGCAATGCAATCAGACGGCCGGTTGATGGCAGAAAGTCCCGTTCCGGATCCTCCGCGTAGAGACGTGCCTCCACGGCATGCCCATCGAGTTTCACCTGATGCTGGGCGAGCGGCAGTTTCTCGCCGGCAGCGATTCGAAATTGCCATTCCACCAGATCAATCCCCGTCACAGCTTCCGTTACGGGGTGTTCCACCTGAAGCCGGGTGTTCATTTCCATGAACCAGAATCCGCCTTGCCTGAGGCCGTTTGCACCCTCGGCAATAAACTCGACCGTGCCGGCGCCCTCATAGCCGACAGCTTTCGCCGCCGCGACACCGGCCTCTCCCATCGCGGCGCGTAACTCAGGGGTCATGCCCGGGGCTGGCGTCTCCTCGATCACCTTCTGGTGGCGCCGCTGCAACGAGCAATCGCGCTCATTGAGGTGAATGGTATTGCCGTGGCGGTCGGCAAAAATTTGCATCTCGATGTGTCGCGGACCAGCTACATATTTTTCGATAAGAACGCGGGCATCGCCGAAGGCAGCTCGGGCTTCGCGCTGGGCGCCTTCCAGTGCCGTGTCGAAGTCGGCATGGCGATCGACGCGCCGCATGCCCTTGCCCCCGCCGCCGGCGACGGCCTTGATCAGGATCGGATAGCCGATCTCGTACGCTTTTTGTTTGAGAAATTTCGGCTCCTGGCGATCGCCATGGTACCCAGGGACGACGGGTATGCCGGCCTTTTCCATCAGCGCCTTGGCTCGATCCTTTAACCCCATTGCACGGATCGCTTCGGCTCGCGGGCCAACAAAGGCAATGCCCGCGTTAGAGCAGGCTTGGGCAAAGTCGGCATTTTCCGAGAGAAAGCCATAACCTGGATGAATGCACTCCGCGCGCACCGCCTTGGCTGTCGCGATCAGTTTTTCGATCGAAAGATAGCTTTGAGCTAGTGGTGAAGCTCCAATTGCGTGTGCTTCATCGCAGAGGCGGACGTGCAGCGCGCCGGCATCGGCCTCCGAATAGACCGCAATGGTGCGCAGCCCGAGACGGCTTGCGGTGCGCGCAATGCGGCAGGCGATCTCGCCACGATTGGCGATCAGGACGGATTTGAACATGCGGGCCTGCGGCGGTTAGCCCGATCTTAGCGCGCCGGCGCGGGCGCCGCTTGAGCTTGCGGACGTTTAGGCGGCACCGGCGGATGTGCCGGCTTTTCACCTGTTTGGGCGCCAGCACTGCCGGTGTGTTCTTTGGGCGCGGGCGGCTCGGCATTCATGATGCTCACCGGCGGGATCGATGCGGCGGAGGGAAAATCATAGCGGCTATCGACCGGATGAGGAGCCGGCTGTTCGCCGGCGCCGCTGACTGAGGCCTGTGGCGCGGTCGATGCCTGCGGCTGCTTATCGGCCGGAGGCTCGGTCTTGCCCCAGGCGGATGCATACCGGGCAACGTAGTTATCAAAGGCGCTCACCTTCAAATTAGCCTTCAACGCAGTCGTATCCCGAAACATGACGAAGGCCGCACAGCGCTCGGTTGTGCAGCCGTCGCGCATTGCGAGGACGTGAGCCGCAATGCCATAACGATCGAGTTCAATGGCACGGCGTCCGGTGGCAAACGCAGCCAGGAACTGCTCGTCGCCGCGCGCACTTGCAAAAGCATCCGCAAGCAATGAGAGCCGCACGGTGACGAAGGCAACGGCCCTCGCGGCGCTTTGCGCATCCGCGAACACAGCTTGCTCACAGGCATTTTCCACCTGCTCACCGGCCAGACCTTCCAGGCAAGCCAGAGGCGAGCCTGACGCAACAGCGCTCATGCTGAGCTGCGAATCCCGTTGAAGAAGCGCACGCTGCTCGCCAAGCCGCTCGCTGGTCGAAAAACGGTCAAGAAGGCCAATAACCGCGACCGCGCCGACCACAATCACAGCCAATGGGAGCAGCAGGCGCGAAACACCGCCAAGAGCCGCCTGCCGAACCGCGAGGACCATCATCACAAGGAAAAAAGCCGTCAGCGCGCCGGCCACCGAGGCCGGGAGCACAAACGATGGCGAAAGCAGCCCGGTTACCAATGCGCTCTCGAGGATTGGCATGAACCCGTGACTATTGGATCTTGGCTCCTGACACTTTTACCACATTTGCCCATTTTTCGATGTCCTTGAGCAGGAAGGCTTCGAACTCATCCGGCGTCTTAACCAGCGGTGTTGCACCCTGCTTGAGCCAGGCTTCCTTTACATCGGGCCTATTGATGACTTTATTAATGCCGGCGTTGAGGAAGCTGACAATTTCCTTGGGCGTGCCTTTTGGGGCCATGACGCCAAGCCAAATCGTTGCCTCATATCCGGGCACCGTCTCCGCGATTGTGGGCAGATCGGGAGTAAGTTCCGAACGTTTGAGGCCGGTCGTACCGAGCGCGCGGACCTGCCCCGCCTTTGCCAGCTCCGACATGGTGGTGATGGCGTCGAACATCATCTGCACGGTGCCGGAGACGACGCTATTGCGCGCATCGCCAGAAGCCTTGTGTGGCACGTGGACAATGTCGGTCTGGCTCATTGCTTTGAACAGTTCGCCAGCCATGTGATAGGGCGTCCCCGGACCCGAAGAAGCATAATTCAGTTTGCCAGGATCCTTCTTTGCGAGATCGATGAATTCCTGGACCGTCTTCGCCGGAACGGACGGATGAACGACCATCAGCAGGTCGGAAAAATTGATGGTGGCGACCGGAACGAAGTCGCGCATCAACTGAAACGGCTTGTTCGGAAGCAGGGATTCGTTGGTCGTGTGCGTATTTGACATAACTAGCAGCGTGTAGCCATCCGGCGCCGATTTGGCGACAGCATCAGTGCCGATGACCGATCCGGCGCCAGGACGGTCCTCGACGATGAATGATTGCTTGGTGTCCTCGGAGAGGTGTTGAGCGATCACCCTGGCAAAAACGTCAGCGGGCCCACCCGCCCCAAAAGGGACAATGAACTTGACAGGGCGGCTTGGATAATTCTGGGCTGCAACCGGCCAACTCAGCAATACGGCACAAGCGAATGCAGCCAAACGCAGAAATGCGCGCATAAATCCTCCCATTGGGACAGTTTGTTCTAGCCGACTACAAGGTCGCGGTTCTCGTCTTTATTCCTTGGCAGCCTCAAGTTCCTCCCGCGGACTTGAAACCTGGCGCAAGGTCACCCGCCGCAGCAAAGGCTCCCTTGGCTTCCACTGAAGTCAGCGCGACTGTCGTGCGTAAGTCAGTAACGCCGCCGCCACTGCCCGCCGCAAGCAAGACCGCCGCCATCTGAACATCATTCGGGACTTCGGCGACCACCAGAAAGTCGTATTCGCCGAATGTGACATAATAGCCCAAGAGCCGTCCCCCCGCCTTTGAAAGTAATCTTGCAACAGCGTCCGCGCGGTCCTCCGGCTTGACGATCATCCCCTTGATCGCCTCGCGGGTATAACGCCCTTGAGTGATATAAACCGGCATGGATCGCCCTCCCTGCGGCATCGCAGCTGCAATGTGCAAGGCATCGTAGGGAAAACCCGCGGCAAAATCGCGACAGGATGCCGGCGCGGCGTTCAGGCGCGATCGAGCTGACTCTCTTTCGCAACGCGTTCGAAGGCTTCACCGGAGCTTTTGATCCGGTACTGATAGTCGTCGCCTTCGGAAGGCAGCAGTTTGACGACAATGTAGCTCCCGGTCGCGGCGGTGCGGCCAAACGTCGGCGAGGTGTAATAAACGGTCTCTCCGACCTGATATTTGTGCGAACGCAAAGGAACCTCCGCCGTCGCGGCCGGCTGCATCGGCGGACTGGACGTGCGGATCATTTTGGCCGTGTTCTCCGGGCTGAGAAGCGTCGTTCTCGCCGGCCGGGTGGTCGTACCCACCGGACGGCGAGCCGACTTCGCCGCCTTTTGTGCCGAGGCGCGGACGTCTTTTCCCGGTTTTTTGGCGGCTCGCCGTGCTGTTTTGGTCGACCGCCGGGCGGCTTTCGTTGAATGTTTGCTCATTGTTTCAATATAGCAGCAAATTTCATTTGCGGGCAAAGTTTTTTGGGCTGGAACCAAAGTGATTTCAATAGGTTAAGTTACGCTCGATGACGTTATAAGGTTAATAATAGGGTGCCGAAAAACGGTTGGTTTGCGGTCACAATTAGCGGCTAGACCGTCAAAAGCACGGGAACCGCACCTAATCGGCTGCGTTTCAGGTCGGGAACGGAGTTTCATCATGCGCGTGCTTTTCGGAATTATCCTCGGCGTAGTCCTCACCATCGGTGGGGCATACCTTTATGACTCCCATACCGCACAGACGACCGCGACCACCGCGAGCACCCAGCGCCCGATGGTGAACTGGGACGTCGTCAGCAATAACTGGAACCGCTTGACCGCCCGCGCTCGTGCGGAGTGGAACCGCCTAGCCAGCAGCTGAGCGAACCGCGTCCTACCTGTCGAGTTGCTCACGCATACCTACTCCCAGCGCGTCAGCAATGGCGCGCCGATTCATTCGCGTTCCATCGTCACCTTCGATCAGCAGGGAGACGCGCCCAGTGCTTTCCAGGTGACGCGCCCAAGACAAGGCGTCATCGAGAGTCGCGAACTCTTTGAACAACAATTGCGATTTTTCGATTGGCGACACGTCCGCCGATCCTTTGGGGCCGCTATAAACTCGGTAATGCATATCGTACCTCGCGATTTCGCCCAATTCCTGAGCCGAAACGGATAACGCCCCAATGGGAGGTGAAGTTCGCGTCAATTGCGGCGGGGCTCATCATGCTATCCTGCCGGTACCAAGGGGTAGGATCCATGCAAGCGGTCTATTACGAGCGCAACGGCGGCGCTCGCGAAGTGTTGCAGATCGGTGAGATTGAAACGCCTCGCCTCGGCCCTGGCGAAGTACGGGTCAAGCTAGCTGCTTCGGGCGTCAATCCGTCCGACGTAAAGTCACGCCAGGGCACCACCCGCAAAATCGCTTTCCCGCGAGTCATTCCGCATAGCGACGGCGCCGGCGTAATCGATGAAGTCGGCGACGGCGTATCAAGGTCCCGCATCGGCGAAAGGGTTTGGATTTGGAACGGACAATGGAAGCGTGCATTCGGCACCGCGGCCGAATCTATCGTGCTGCCGTCCGAGCAAGCCGTGGCATTGCCAGGAAATGTGGGATTTGAAGCCGGCGCATGCCTGGGAATTCCTGCAATGACGGCTGTGCACGCTGTCGTCCTCGCAAGTGCATCGAAGGATACGACGCTATTGGTGGCAGGTGGCGCCGGCTCCGTCAGCCACTACGTTATTCAATTTGCAAGAGCGCGAGGCACAAAGGTCATAGCGACTGTTTCCTCGCCGGAGAAAGCCGCGATCGCGCAGGAAGCCGGGGCGCAGCACATCATCGACTACAAGCGAGAGAATGTCGGTGATCGCGTCATGGAGATCACCGGGAAGCGCGGCGTCGACGCGGTGATTGAGATGGATCTCAGTGCGAACGCCAAGCTGATACCGGGCGTGCTGCGGCCAAAGGGTACCGTCGTCGTTTACGGCACAGGACCCGAAGCGGTTCTGCCCGCTGCGTTTTGTCTCGTCAATTCTGTCCACCTGCAATTCTTCCTCGTATACGAGCTTGATGCGCGCGAACGCGAGCGCGCGGTGGCAGCCGTGACCGATGCCCTGAGAAGCGGGTTGCTCAACCGGATAGCCCGCCCCACTTTTGCTCTGGCAAATACCGTTGCCGCGCACGAAGCTGTCGAGCGCGGCACTATTGGCAATGTCATCATCACATTTTGAATTTAGGGCGCCACCGAAGCCTCGGGAAATCCGGCGGCATCAAGAGCGCGTCGCACCACTCCCGACGTTTTCGCAATTTCGAGCAGTTCGCTGGCGATCTTGAGCGCAACCGGTCGTCCTTTGGGCACCGCGATCGCGATGCCGGTCTGCTGGAAATTGCCCGGCAGCACGCGCGCACCGGGCAATTTTGGCAGCAGCCCTGCAAAGGAATCGTGCGAGAGCGCAAATGCGTCGCCCTGCCCCAGCTTCGCCAACTCAGTCATCTGCTCGACGCTCGCAACTTCCTCGACGTTGGCGCTTGGTGCTGTGCGGCGCGCACTGCGTGCGGTCGTGGTGTTTGAGATGGCAATAATCCGGGCCCTGGTCGATTGACCTCGTCGATTTCTTTGATCGCCGACCCCGCCGGCACCAGGTAAGTGCTTTCAATGAAATAATAGACCGGTCCGAAGTCGACGCGTTTCGCGCGTTCGGCGTCTTGTGGCATGAAAGCAACGTCGCACTCCCCCTTGGCTACGGCATCCGTGACTTGCCCGGAATTGTCGTAGACCTGCAGCGCAAGCGGCAGTTTCAGTGCGGTGGAGAAGCTGCGGATCAGGTCGACTGTGACGCCCCTCAGTTCGCCCTTGCCCTCCCTGATTGTGAAAAAGGCAGAGGCGGCAGGCGCAGTGACGACCCCACCACGCAATTTCCCTGTCGGCGCAAGCTGCTTGAGGTCGTCCGGAGCGGTCATGGCCTGCCTTATCATGCACTCATGCAGCAGGCTACGGTCGCGACCGTGGCTAGGTGACCGCTCCTATTTGCGTGGATTGTAATCCTGATTTGTGAAGGCGGGCCGGGTCGGGCGCTTGATGACAATAAAGCCGTTTTCAGTGCCTTGATGGCATGCATTGCATGCCGCTGTGAGCTGATCATAGCCCGATGCAAAGGTCTTGAAGTCCTTTGCATCGATCGCCTTCTCAAGCGCGGCGATTTCCTTGGTAATGACGGCGTCGAGCATGTCGGCGAGCGGAAGGTTCTTGAACGTTGGTATGTGATCCTGCACGTCGGACATGACTTCCTTGATCTCACCGAGCTCGTATGCGGCGAGTGGCCAGTTACGCGCCTGCCCGGCAAACCAGAGCTTGTTGTGCTCGATCAGGATCACATTCATAAACTGCTCAAGTCCGGGCAAATAAGTCTTTGGCAAATCTTTTGCGGCTTCTTTCGGAGCATCCTTGGCTGGCTGTGTTTCCTGTGCGCCTGCGGCAAACGGCAACATTGCAGCGACAAGGACGGCAATCATCCGGTGACGCATAGAGCGTTCTCGCTTCGCGAAGCGCAGAGGCGCGCGCAATCGCATCTCTGTCATTGCGCGAGCAGCATTGCAAGCTGCGGAAAAAACTTTGGAATTTGTCTAATTCAAAATCCCGCAGCGGCAAAAGCCCGCGTCGCCAGCAGGCTCGCCCTTGCATTGCTAGCGGCTGGTATTACCGCCGCCGGTGGCACGAAACAATATAAGACTCCCTTACGTAGATTCGAGACTTGCAGCCAAACGGGGAGGCAACGCATGAAATTCATCCTGGGCGTTTTTGTTGGTGCAGCGCTGATGCTGGGCAGTGCTTATGTCCATGACACCGGGATGGTCAAAGCAGGTCCGCAGCAGCCCTTCGTGAACTGGGATACGGTCGTCGGGATACTTGGCCGATGAACGCTGGTACAGCGCCGACTCACATCCTGAACACCCCGAACTTGGTTTCCGTCACGGGCGCATTGAGTGCGGCAGAAAAGGCGAGCGCCAACACGCGGCGGGTTTCGGACGGCGCAATGATGCCGTCATCCCAAAGACGAGCGGTGGCGTAATAAGGATTGCCTTCGTGCTCGAACTGCTCACGCAGTGGCTGCTTGAACTCTTCTTCCTCGACTTCCGACCATTTGTCGCCGGCTGCTTCAATATTGTCTCGCTTGACGGTCGCCAGTAC
>DAISKM010000016.1:10960-18584 GCA_036820945.1 Pseudolabrys sp. | reverse complement strand
TTGTCTGTCATACCTATCTAGCTCCGATCGCCCGGCATGGATAGTTCAAATTTGCCGGAGCTCTGGTTGTTGGTAAATCCGGCTTGCAAGTTGACGCATCGGCGGCTAGCGATCCGCCATGCCCGCCCCCACTATTGTCTTTGACCTTGATGGGACGCTGATCGATACGGCGCCGGACCTCATCCAAACGCTTAACCTGGTTTTCGCGCGAGAAGGTTTGGCGCCGTTACATTTCGAGGCTGGACGCAATTTCGTCGGGAGTGGCGCAAAGGCGATGATCGCTCGTGCCCTCGAAGCTGAGAGGCGCGTTTTTCCACCGGCCAGGGTCCAGCGAATGTTTGAGGAATTCATCGCGCACTACCGCGATCACCTCACCGAGCGCTCGCGTCCCTTTCCGGGACTGGCAGATGCACTCGACGCGCTCGCAGCAAGAAATTGTCGTCTTGCGGTATGTACCAACAAGCTCGAGCATCTTTCGGTGCTCTTGCTTGATCGATTTGGACTCGCTGACCGCTTCGTTGCGATTTGTGGGCAAGACACATTTGGCGTTCAGAAGCCCGACCCGGAAATTTTGCGGCGCACTGTGGCTGCTGCGCGCGGAACGCTGCAGCAAACCATAATGGTCGGCGATTCAATTACAGATATTCATACGGCCGGAGCGAGCGGGATTCCGATTATTGCCGTCGACTTTGGCTACAGCGAAAGTCCCGTGACCCAGTTTGATCCCGACAGGACCATCAGCCATTTTTCTCAATTACCGGCGACAATTGCCGCCGTTTTCCCTGCAATTTGATGGCTATGGCGCGAAATTAGCGGTTAATCTAGTACCGTTTATACGGATTGGAATATTGCACCTGCATGACGACGCCCGTATCCTCCAGAGGGGGTAGCGGCGACTCGCCGCGCGACTGGGACAACAAACATGATGTATCGAGTTCTCGCGATTATCGGCGGCACATTTGCGCTTGCGGCATGTTCGTCAAGTTCCGACTGGGCAAGTCTCGATGCGTTCAAGTCGGGTCCTTCTTTGGACACGGTGAGTTTGGAGTCCGAACCCCCGGGCGCCGAAGCCAAGGCGTCCAGCGGCCAAAGCTGTCGTACACCTTGCGCCCTAGCGCTTCCCGTCGACTCGGCCACATCGGTTACCTTCACGCTTAACGGATATCAGCCGGAGACAGAGCGCCTTGAGGCAATCACATCGACAGGTGAGCCGCCGAGATTGCGCCCGAATCCGGTCGTGGTCGAACTGACGCCAGGGGCCCCCTCCTCGGCGAAGAAGCCAGCCAAACCTGCGGCGAAGAAACCCGCTGCCCGGCCCAAACCGGCTGCGGCACCGACCGCGGCACCGATGACGGCTTCCCCCGCTCAAAGCCCTTCATCGCCTTGGCCATCAAGCCCGCCGCCGATACGCCAATAGTGCGCGCCGGTTTCGAGACAAAGGGCTCCTTGGCGACCCAGTCGCTTGCTGGACCCGGTGGCCAATATCGGTGACTATTCCTATATAGATTTGCAACAACCCTGCGCAGGTATGGAAGACGGCAGTGGCAAATACTGTTTCAGCGGTTGAATTGAGCCGTCTGGGTGAAAAGGCGAGTGCGTTGATCGATCCGTTTCAGCGCGCCATCACCTATTTGCGCGTTTCGGTGACCGACCGGTGTGATTTCCGCTGCGTGTATTGCATGGCGGAGCATATGACGTTCTTGCCGAAGGCCGATCTCCTGAGCCTGGAGGAACTGGACCGTCTTTGCAGCGCGTTTATCTCGAAAGGCGTGACCAGGTTGCGCCTCACTGGAGGCGAACCGCTGGTGCGTCGCGGGATCATGACTTTGGTCCACTCGCTTTCGCGACATCTCGGGACTGGCGCACTAAAAGAGCTGACACTGACAACCAATGGTTCACAACTTCAGACCTATGCCTCCGAGCTCAAAGCCAACGGCGTTCAACGAATCAATGTTTCGCTCGACACACTAGACGCCGACAAGTTTCGTGCGATTACGCGCTGGGGCGATCTTAAAAAGGTGCTCGCGGGGATCGATGCGGCACAGGCAGCGGGGTTACAGGTCAAAATCAACGCCGTGGCACTCAAAGGTGTGAACGAAGAAGAACTCGCGAACCTCCTCGAATGGAGTCATGGACGCGGCATGGATCTTACCGTGATCGAGGTCATGCCGCTTGGCGATATCGATGAATCGCGTCTTGATCAGTACCTGCCACTCTCCGTCGTGCGAGCACGGTTGGCCGATTGTTATACGCTTGAGGACATCGACTACCGCACCGGGGGGCCGGCGCGGTATGTTCGTGTGAAGGAAACCGGTGGTCGGCTGGGATTTATCACGCCACTCACGCACAATTTCTGTGAATCCTGCAACCGGGTCCGTGTCACCTGCACGGGCACGCTCTACATGTGTCTCGGACAGAACGACGCGGCGGATCTGCGCAAGTCCCTCCGCGCATCGGAAAGTGACGAACTTCTGTACGCCGCGATCGACGAGGCGATCACTCGAAAGCCGAAAGGCCATGATTTTGTGATTGATCGGCGGCACCAGAAGCCGGCGCTACACCGGCACATGAGCATGACCGGCGGCTAACGCCAGAATAGATCGGATAAAGCCGTTTATCCCGCATTAATGTGGATTTCAGGCCGTATCCCGCACTCCAGGTTCCCACGATTGGATTCGAGGTGCATTCTCGCATCTTGATTAAACCAAATTCTCCATTGACGCCTTATGGCTGCATCGGGGTAAGGTTGGTAGGCTTGGTTCTGCCGACCTGCAGGCTGAACTCCGTGGGGAACAGTTTGGGGCCGGGATAACTTCCTAAGCCTCTGTGGGGAGAGGGTGTGAAGGTTCTGCTTTCACTCAGTCGCGGGATCGACTGGTTCAATACCAAACTGGCCGTCCTTGCGAACTGGATGGTCTTGCTGGCGGCGCTCATCAGCGCCGGCAACGCCGCGAGCCGCTATATTTTCAGCGAAAGCTCCAACGGCTGGCTTGAAATTCAATGGTACATGTTTGCGGCGATGGTGCTGCTCGGCGCGCCCTACGCTCTCAAAATGAACGAGCACGTGCGAGTCGATCTGTTCTACGGAATGTTGGCGTCGGAGCGGACGCAAATCTGGATAGACATTCTTGGCGGAATTTTCTTTCTGCTGCCGATCTGCGTGATCCTCACCTATTTCACCTGGCCATGGTTCGTTGAGTCTTGGACCATCAACGAGGCCTCGTCGAATGCCGGTGGATTGATCCGTTGGCCGGTGAAGCTCCTGCTCCCGGTCGGGTTCGTCTTGATGGCTCTGCAGGGTGTTTCAGAGATCATCAAGCGGATCGCCGCGCTTGAGCACGTCATCGACGCCAAGTTCAAATACGAAAAGCCCTTGCAATGACCTGGATCAGCGAACACCTCGCGCCCCTGATGTTCGCGGGCATGATTATTTTCATGCTTATCGGATATCCGGCGGCATTCTCGCTGGCGGCTACCGGATTATTTTTCGGATTTATCGGCATCGAGTTCGGTCTGATCCGGCCAGATTTCCTGGGCAACCTGACCTATCAATTGTTCGGCATCATCTCGAATGACCTTCTGTTGGCGATCCCCTTCTTCACCTTCATGGGCGCCATTCTCGAGCGATGCGGCCTTGCCGAAGATCTTCTCGATTCCTTCGGCCAACTTTTTGGCCCCGTCCGCGGGGGCCTCTCCTACGCGGTCATTTTTGTCGGCGCCATTCTTGGCGCGATTACTGGCACTGTTGCCGCCTCCGTGATTGCCATGGGCGTGATTTCGATGACGCCCATGCTCAAGTACGGCTATTCCGTCCGGCACACCATGGGCGTGATCGCTGCGTCAGGCACAATCACGCAGCTTATCCCGCCTTCGCTGGTGCTGGTCGTTCTGGCCGACCAGCTAGGGCGTTCCGTCGGTGACATGTATGCCGGCGCGCTGGGCCCAAGCATTCTGCAAGTATTGCTATTTTGCGGCTGGGTGCTGATCGTCAGTATTTTCTGGCCGGAGAGCGTTCCAGCGCTTCCAAAGGAAGCCCGCACACTTCAGGGCTGGGAGCTTTGGAAGCGCTGCATGCGTGGCATGATTCCATCACTGGGCTTGATCTTCCTGGTGCTGGGGACGATTTTCATGGGGCTCGCAACGCCGACCGAAGCCGGGGCAATGGGCGTGGTCGGCGCGATCGCGTTGGCATGGTTCTACGGCAGTCTGACCTGGCCGCTGCTCTATGAGGGCATGGCGTCGACGATGCGCATCACCGCAATGGTGGTCTACATCCTGATCGGTGCACGCGTATTCAGCCTTGTGTTTCAGGGCGTCGGTGGCAAGGTCTGGATTGAAGACATGCTGACGTCCCTGCCCGGCGGAGCAATTGGCTTCCTGATTTTCGTCAACGTCTTCATATTCGTTATCGCCTTCTTCCTGGATTTCTTTGAAATCGCCTTCATCATTATCCCGATGCTGGCGCCCGCGGCTGATAAACTTGGCATTGACCTGATCTGGTTCGGCGTTCTCATCTGCGCCAATATCCAAACCAGTTTTATGCATCCGCCGTTTGGATTCGCGCTGTTTTACTTACGTGGCATAGCACCGAAAACAATAAAGACGTCGGATATATATTGGGGCGCAATACCCTGGATCGGGACGATGGTGATCTTGGTTGCCATTCTTATTTTCTGGCCAGGATCCGTCACCTATTGGATCGAAAAGTCCACGAAGATTGACCCTTCCAAGGTGAAGATCGAAATCCAGATGCCTGAAATGCCACAGCTCAATTTCGACCCGCCGAAATGATGACGTAGATTTTAAAAGACGCAAAAGAAAAATCCCGGGGCTTTCACCCCGGAATTTTCTTTTCAACCGCTTGGATCAACTATGCGACTTGCGGATCATGAAGGTGTCGTAGGAAAGCTCGGCCACCTGGAACCATTGATAGCCGTTCCGCGTGAACTCCATCATTGAATCGTTGACCTTCTTGAAGCTCGCATTTTCCTTCGCGATCTCGCTATGCAGTTCCATGGCCGCCTTGTAGCTCGCTTCCATGATCGGGGGCGAGAACGCATGCAGCTTGGTGCCCCCAGCCAGCAACTTGCGCAGCGAAGCCGGATTGAGTTTATCGTACTGCGCCACCATCCAGTTATTCGCGAAAGCCGCAGCCTGCTCAAGAACAGCCTGGTAGCTCCTTGGCAGCGAATTCCACTTATCGAGATTGATGAAGGCGAAGATCATCGAGCCGCCTTCCCACCAGCCCGGATAGTAGTAGTGCGGAGCAATCTTGTAGAAGCCGAGCTTCTCATCATCATAGGGCCCCACCCACTCGCAAGCATCGAGCGTCCCTTTTTCCAGCGCCGGGTAAATATCACCGCCCGCAATTTGCTGCGGCACACCACCGAGTTTTTGCAGCACGCGCCCGGGGAAACCACCGATGCGCATTTTCAGGCCCTTAAGGTCGTCGAGCGTGTTGATCTCCTTCCGGAACCAACCACCCATTTGACAACCGGTGTTACCGACGAGCAGCGAATGAACGTTGTACTTTTTGAAGAACTCGTTCAGCACTTCCTTGCCGCCGCCGAGCGTGTACCAGCCCTGGTTCAGACGCTGATTTGGTCCGAAGGCGACCGATGTGCCGAACGCGAAGGTCGGATCCTTGCCGAAATAGTAGTAGGAAGCGGTGTGACCTATCTCGACGTTACCGGCTGACGCCGCATCGAGGGCTTGTAGCCCTGGCACGATTTCGCCCGCGGCAAAGGTTTGAATCTGGAATTTATTGTCGGTCGCTTCGGCGACCGCCTTTGCCATGACTTCGCAGGCGCCCCACAGCGTATCGAGTGACTTGGGCCAACTGGCCGTCATGCGCCATTTGATCTCCGGCGCGGATTGGGCGATGGCCGGCCTGGCAATCGCTGTCGCTGCGACCCCAACACCGGCGGCTTTCAGGAATTCACGACGTTTCATTTTTTCCTCCATTTTTCTTGGCACCCCCGCGGGGACAAATACGGCGCCCGCTTTGAGACAGCAGAATCGAATGCGAAAGGCCGTCTGCCGATCCAAAATCAGTGTGCACCGGTTCAGCAAATCTGAAAAGTGGGTATACCGAAGTTTCGAGCCGGAAAACTAGAGGGCCGGGCTAAGCCCGGCCCTCTACAACCTTAGTGGGAAGACTTTATCCGCGCACCCGCGAGCGGATCATGAAGGAATCATAGGCGTACTCGGCGACCTGCCACCACAGATACTCATCGTTGCGGAAGGCGACGATCGAATTCCAAACCTTTTTGTAGTCGGCATTCGTGGCCGAGGTTTCCGCGTTCACCTCTTCGGAAGCCTTCAGACAGGCCTCCATGACCGATGTCGAGAACGGCCGAAGCTGGGTGCCGTTGGCAACCAAACGCTTGAGTGCTTGCGGATTCTTTGCGTCATAGTCGGCCAGCTGCCGCACGCCGCAGGCGCCAGCGGCAGCTTCGAGGATGGCTTGATAGCCTTTCGGCAGCTCGTTCCATTTCGCAAGATTGATGAGTATGTGGTTGGCGGTGCCGCCTTCCCACCAACCCGGATAGTAGTAGTACTTCACGACCTTGTAGAAGCCGAGCTTCTCATCGTCGTAGGGCCCTACCCATTCGGCGGCATCGATAGTGCCTTTCTCCAGCGCCGGATAGATGTCGCCCCCGGCGATCTGCTGTGCGACGACGCCGAGCTTGGCAAGCGTTTTACCGGCCCAGCCTCCAATGCGCATCTTGAGTCCTTTGAAGTCAGCAGGCTCCTTGATCTCCTTGTTGAACCAGCCGCCCATTTGCGCCCCGGTATTACCCGACAGAAGGCACTTGGTATTGAACTTGGCGCCAAAGTCATCGATCAGCTTCTGCCCCTCGCCATGATAGAACCACGCCTGCTGTTGGCGCGCGTTGAGTCCGAACGGCGTTGCGCAGAACAGCGCCCAGGTCGGATCTTTGCCGATATAGTAATAATTGGCCGTGTGCCCTGCTTCGACCGTGCCATTCTGGACCGCATCGAGGACTTGCAAACCCGGCACGATTTCGCCAGCGGCAAAAGTCTGGATCTGGAATTTCCCGTCAGTTGCCTCCGACACATATTTCGCGAAAAGGTCACAGGTTCCGAACAATGTATCGAGCGATTTCGGCCAGCTTGCCGTCAACCGCCATTTCAAGGTCGGCGATGACTGCGCAATTGCCGGGGCGGCAATCGCGGTGGCGGCAGCGCCAGCCCCCATCGCAGTCAAAAATTGGCGTCGTTTCATCTGTTCCTCCATCTGGCGTTCGGTACGTTTCGTCCTTGCCCCGTCAGCGAATACGTCCGGCAGGAGCTAACAATGCTGCGCCGCCGCAGTCCGCACAAGATGCAAAATTACGAAAAAACCTGGTTCCTTTGCGTTGCTTGAAACCGCTGGGATTTAAGCCTCGATGATGATCCTGGGCGCGGCTCGCCCCCCCGCACGCGGTTGTTTGGCGGTCAGCGTCATGCGGCCTCCACATGGTAGATGTCGGTCATCAGCTCGCGGGCGGCGGGGAACGGGCTGGTCTCGGCGAACGCGAACGCCGCCGCCACCTCCTCCTCCACCTCCGCCTCGATCCGCTCGCGCTCGTCGGCCGGCAGCGCGTCGCCTAGCCGCGCC
>DAISKM010000016.1:0-10950 GCA_036820945.1 Pseudolabrys sp. | reverse complement strand
CGAGCACCTTGCTCGCGATCTCGCGATAAATTCGCGCATGATCTCCATCAGGAGCGGTCGCGACCACCGGCAGACCGGCGTCCGATTTTTCGCGGATGCTCATATGCAGCGGAACCTCGCCGAGAAACGGCACGCCAAGACGCTCGGCTTCTTTTTGTGCCCCGCCATGGCTAAAGATGTCAGAGCGCGTGCCGCAGGTCGGACAGAGGAAGTAACTCATGTTCTCCACGACGCCGAGGACGGGCACATTCACCCTTTTGAACATAGCGACGCCCCGCCGCGCATCGATGAGCGCAAGGTCCTGTGGCGTGGAAACAATCACCGCCCCTTTCAACGGAACTTGCTGCGCCATGGTAAGTTGCGCGTCTCCGGTGCCGGGCGGCATATCGACGACCATAACGTCGAGGTTGCCCCACTCGACATCGCGCAACATCTGGGTGATCGCCGACATCACCATCGGCCCTCGCCAGATCATCGGCGTTTCTTCGTCGATCAGAAATCCAATCGACATCACGCTGAGGCCATAGCGATCGATCGGCTTGAGACGCGTCCCGCCGATGGTCTGCGGTTTTTCCCTGATGGCCAGCAACTTTGGCAAGGACGGCCCGTAAATGTCGGCATCAAGCATGCCGACCTTAAGACCTAGATCGCGTAGGCCAAGTGCCAGGTTGACCGCGGTGGTCGACTTGCCCACGCCGCCCTTGCCTGACGCAACGGCGATAACGGCCTCCACGCCGGGAACGCCCGGCTGAACCTTGTCGGCTGGGTGGGCGGCACGGGCGTGCGGCTGTGCACGCTGCGCTGTCTGTGTCGCACGTGACCCCGGTGCCCGTTCAGCCGTGAGGGCGACGAGAGCCGACTGAACTCCCGGCAAACTGCGTACAGCGTCTTCAGCTATCTTGCGTACAGGCTCCCAGGCCTTCACCGCCGCCGCGTCGACCGTCAACGAGAAAAAGACTTTTCCATCGGAAACGACGACATCGGAAAGCACGCGACCATCCGTCAACACCGAGCCGTCCGGCGAAGATACCTTTGCCAGCGCTGCCAGAACGTCCTGTTTGCTTACCGACATCTCTATCGTCCGTTTGCCGGCGCACCATAGGCGACCCTGCGGTCCGGTCAATGCGACGCGCACCATCAAGACCGTTGACGCGCATGCCCCGGCAATGACCTATTGGCAGATAGGCACGGGCGGTGGCCGGCCAAGGGTTTGTTGGAATTTTTTGAAGGAGATCGGACGATGGCGAAAGTGGCGTTTCTGGGCCTCGGAGTCATGGGCTATCCCATGGCGGGACACTTGAAAAACAAGGGCGGCCACGACGTGACCGTATATAACCGGACCGCCGCCAAGGCTGAGCAGTGGGTCAAGCAGTACGGCGGCAAATCCGCGCCTACTCCAAAGGCGGCAGCCGAAGGCCAGGACTTTGTGATGGCCTGCGTCGGAAACGACAACGATTTGCGGGAAGTGACACTAGGCCCTAATGGCGCTTTCGCGGGGATGGGCAAAGGCAAGATCTTCGTTGATCACACCACCGCCTCGGCTGAAATCGCACGCGAACTATACGCGGCCGCCAATAAGAGCGGCTTTGGTTTCATCGACGCGCCGGTTTCCGGCGGTCAGGCCGGTGCCGAGAACGGCACCCTGACCGTAATGTGCGGAGGCGACCCTGAACCTTTCGCCCGCGCCGAAAAAGTCATCGCGGCTTACGCGCGCGCATGCAACCTGCTTGGGTCCACGGGATCTGGACAACTGGCAAAGATGGTCAACCAGATCTGCATTGCCGGTTTGGTGCAGGGTTTGGCTGAGGGTCTACACTTCGCCAAAAAGTCCCGGCTCGATATCGAAAAGCTCATTGCCACCATCTCCAAGGGAGCAGCGCAATCCTGGCAAATGGAAAACCGCTACAAGACGATGACCGCGGGCAAGTTCGACTTTGGCTTTGCGGTTGATTGGATGCGCAAGGATCTTGGGATCTGTCTGGGCGAAGCACGCAAGAATGGCGCACACCTGCCCGTGACGGCGTTGATCGACCAATTCTACTCGGATGTTCAGGCAATGGGAGGCAGGCGCTGGGATACGTCCAGCCTGATCGCGCGTCTCGAACGCTGATCATTCGCATAATCGATTCAGCACCAAATCCGTATTCCGAAATCATGCGCCGGCGCTTGGTCGCGCCGAGACCGCGGCGTGCCATCGCCTCACATTGGCGACACCCTGTGGCATCGCCAGCCGCGCCGGCTTCATGAAATCAGTGGCAACCTGCATGGTGATGTCGGCGACCGTATAGCGGTCGCCGGCAATGAATTCGCGATTTGCCAGTTCACCATCGAGCATTTCGAGGAACCACGCGACTCGCGGCCTGTTTGCATCGGCCCAGGCGGGCACCTGCGGCACTTCAAGTTCTTTCATCGCCGGGTGCGTATGGCGAAACACGGCCGCGACGTTGGCGAAGAAATTGATTTCAGCCCGACGGTTCCACATTTCAACGAGCGCCGAATCCTTGGGGCCGACACCGAACAGCGGCGGCTCGGGATACAGCATCTCGAAATAGCGGCAGATCGCAATCGATTCTGTAATTATCGTGCCGTCGTCGAGCATCAAGGCTGGCATGCGCTGCAACGGATTAATCGCCGCGTATTCGGGCGTCTTGTGCTGTTGGGCAGCAATGTCAATTTGCTCGGTCGGCAGCGAGATGCCTTTTTCGGCGAGAAAAATGCGGGCGCGTCGCGGATTTGGCGCCAACTTGCTGTCATAGAGCTTCATTCAAGGCCCCCGTTTCGAAGTGCGATCTCCCTTGGCTCAGCCGAACATGGGCGCGAACCGGTGTCAAAAGGCCTTTAAGCAATCGTTAACCAGGGTCCTTAGCGACCCCTTAAGCGTCGTCTTAAGGATTTTGCGCAACGCTCCGGTCAGCCTTTGCCAGGTTCCAGTTCATTTTAATGCCCATTCCAGGCGAACAACCCGATCTTGCCGCCCTGCCCCCGGAAGGCTCGCCGGTGAAGCGACGTCTCGCCGCGCAATATGTGCGGGAGGCGCGCGATCGCCTGACGTCGACCAGCGGCACCCGGCCAGCGTTCGATCACGAGTTGCTCCGCCAATACGCCGAAAATCGGATTTCTGCGTCGCTGATTATTCTGCTTCTCGTCGGGACTGTTGGCTTCCTGTCCAGCGTATGGAGCGGTGTGCTGGCCGCATGCATCTGGACAGCGGGGGTACTGGTCATCCATGCGGTCATGATTGCCAAGTGCCGGCAATTCCTCGAAAGGCCGATGCACGAGAGTTCGACAAGGGCATGGCGATTGCGATTCGTCTTGCTCGATCTGTTCTACGGCCTGGCTTGGACGTTTATCCTGATTGACCCGTTCGGCATCGATGAGGGTGCAAGCACGTTCATGCTGTTTGTCATGCTGCTCGTGGTGGCTATATCGAGCATGCTTGCCTCGGGCCTGCCGACTGCAGTTTTTGCCGCCACTTTTCCTGTTACGACCGCGGTTGCCCTCGACTTCATCCTACAGGGCAAGTTGCGAGACTACGTCCTGGCTTTTATGGCTTTGACTGCACAAGGGTACTTTGCGGCGCTGACTTATCGCCTCTATTCGAGCACGCTGGCGACGCTGCAAGCGCGCGCGGAAAAAGACGCATTAATCGGAGAACTGGAGCAGTCGAAGGCGATCTCCGACGAAGCGCGTCGGCGTGCCGAGGCCGCCAACATCGCCAAGTCGCGATTCCTTGCCCAGATGAGTCACGAATTGCGCACGCCGCTCAATGCTATTCTTGGTTTCTCCGAGGTCATGAAGACTGAGATATTCGGCGCGCATGCGGTTCCGGCCTACAGGGAATATTCTTCCGATATTCATAACTCTGGCGTGCATTTGCTCGGTCTGATCAACGAAATTCTCGATTTGTCTCGCATCGAGGCTGGTCGCTATGAGCTCAAGGAGGAGTCCATTTCTCTCATCTCTATTGTCCAGGACTGTCACCATCTTCTGAAGCTGCGTGCCAGCAGCCGCGGCACTGTTATACATGAGGTGTTCGAACTCGCCTTGCCGCCCCTGTGGGCCGACGAACGTGCAATCCGTCAGATCTGCCTCAACCTGCTGTCAAATGCGATCAAGTTCACTCCACAAGGCGGCGAGATCTGGCTCAAAGCCGGGTGGACCGCTTCGGGTGGTCAGTATTTCAGTGTCAAGGACACCGGTGCCGGCATTCCGGAGGAGGAAATTTCGGTCGTCCTTGCGTCCTTTGGGCAAGGCTCGAATTCGATAAAATCTGCCGAACAGGGCGCCGGGCTTGGGCTGCCTATTGCAAAGAGCCTGGTAGACCTACACGGCGGGACATTCACTTTGAAATCAAAGCTCAGGATCGGCACGGAGGTCGTTGTCACCTTTCCGCCCGAAAGGGTGGTAGCGGCCATGGCACCGCTGCCTGAACACGCACCGTCGATTATTTCAGACAGTAAACAGGAACCCGGACCGGACGAAGAGCGCCGTTTCAAGCGCCGGCGGCTGTTCCGTGCCGGCACCTAAGCCTTCCAACGTTGCGACAATCGCGCAATTGCCTTCCCAGCCACCGTGCTTATGGTCGCCCCGGTCGGATCTCAGATACACATGATCGAAACCCCTTGTATCAAAATTTGCACTCTCGATGCGCGTATGGGGCTGTGTCTCGGCTGCGGCCGTACAATCGACGAAATCGCCCGCTGGACGAGCATGACTGCCTCCCAACGGGCAAAAGTGATGCTCGAATTGCCCGAGCGTCTCGCTGCCTGCACTTCCGCCAAAACGACCTCGGAAATGGGATGATGTTGTGAGCCGCCGTCTCGTCTGGTCTCTTTTGTTTGGCGTAGCGATTTCGCTTGCGGCGCTCATTGCAAGCCGCGATCAGGATGCCATTACAAATTTATTGCGGCACGATATCGGCTCGCTTGCGCTCAAGATTGTCCTCGTGGTTTTTGCCGGCGCCGTCGTGCTGACCCTGTTTCGCGAACGCCTTTCGAAAGCGATCGAGGCCACTTTTTTTTGGGCCGTGATTGGCTTGCTGCTTGTCGTTGGGTACAGCTACCGCTTCGAACTCCGCGATGTTGCAGATCGCGTGGTTGCCGAGTTGATACCCGGTCACGTGGCAGGACACGGGCGGAATGTCGAAGTGGTGCGAGGTCACGGCGGTGATTTCGCGGTCGCCGCACATGTGAATGGCATGCGGATCCCAATGGTCCTCGACACCGGCGCGAGTTCCGTCGTGCTGACGCAGGAATCTGCCAAAGCTGCCGGACTTCCGATCGAAGTGCTCAATTATACGGTCAATATTGATACTGCAAACGGCCGCACGCGCGCAGCGGCTGTTACCCTCGATCGGATTGCAATCGGCGGACTGACAGAACGCTCGGTACCCGCGTTAGTGGCACAACCGGGCCAGCTGAAAAACAATCTGCTCGGCATGAGCTTTCTCAACCGACTGCAAAGTTGGGAGGTGCGCGGGGACAGGCTGCGCATGCGCGGAATGCCCTGATGCGTCAGGCCATCATGCTGATCAAAAATCGCAACGAGACCAAGAACAGAAAAATTGCGAAGGCAATCTCAAGCTTACGCCGCGGCAACCAGTGGGCAAGCTGAACGCCGTAACTTGCCGTGTAGCTCGATACCGGGGCCATCAACGCAAAGCCGATCAGCGATACGAACCCAAGAGACAACGGCGGCATTTGCGCGGTATATGGCCAACCCGCGAGCATGTAGCCTAGTGACCCCGCGATAGTGATCGGCACGCCGACTCCTGCAGACGTTGCGACCGCCTGCTGCATCGGCCGCCCATAGAACGTCAGAACCGCGTTAGAAACCGACCCTCCACTCACGCCGACGAGCGAAGCGACAAGTCCGGTAAGAAAGCCATAAAACCCGAGCATGGGACCTGCAGGCAATTCGCTGCCAAGGTTGCCGCGCGTCGTGCCGATCAACATTCGAATTGCAATAAAACCTGCGAACGCCACAAACACGATTTTGAAAAGCTGCGCCGGCGCGTAATGCGCGATCACCGACCCTGTCGCAACCCCGATCACCGCCGGCAATGCCCAGATACGAACGACGTCCGGAATCACTGCACCTTTTTTCTTGTGCGCGATGTAGGAGCGGACTGTAGTCGGTACGATGATTGCCAGGGAAGTGCCGATACACGCCTGCATGCGTACCGCTTCGGGTACGTCCAGAACGCGAAAGACCTCATACAGCACAGGCACAATGATGGCCCCGCCGCCGATCCCGAAAAGCCCCGCGAGAATGCCGACCAGAATGCCGGCTCCCGCGATCCAAAGCGCGAGCAAAGCGATCTCGCCGATCGGATATCCCAGCAGCATGATGACCCGAGAAATATAAGCGGGGGGAAATATTAGGCCGCGATGTGCGCCAAATCGGCGTGTCTGTCCAGCACCAGCGCGAGCGCATCAGCCATGACCGCTGCGCCGGCCCCCGGCTTTACAGCCTGGGTCGACAGATGCCGGCGGAACGCACGCGCACCTGGAATCGAATGGAAGAGTCCGAGTGTATGGCGCGTTATGGAGTGCAGGCGCACGCCTTCCGCCAGTTCACGCTGGATATATGGAATTAACGCCAAGGCAGCGTCCTTTGGCGACCCAAATGGTGCCGCTACTCCGAATATCCGCGGATCAACATCGAGCAGCCGCCAAGGCTCCTGATAGGCTGCTCTCCCCATCATGACCCCGTTCAAGCCGCCAAGTTGAGCCTGTGCCTGATCCAGGCTGGCGAGGCCGCCATTCAGGATGATTTCAAGGTCCGGATGCGCCGCCTTGAGTCGATGGACGAGCCCATAGTCAAGCGGCGGCACCTCGCGGTTTTTTCTCGGCGACAATCCTTTCAGCCAGGCCTTGCGGGCATGCACGATCAGTGCATCGACCCCCACCGCCTCCATGGCTTCGGCGAAGTCAAACAGGGCCTCGTCCGGGTTCTGACCATCTATTCCGATGCGGCACTTAACGGTAACCGGAATCTTGACGGCAGCCTTCATTGCGGAAACGCAATCGCCGACTAATGTCGGTTCCGCCATCAGGCATGCGCCGAAACGGCCTTCCTGCACTCGGTCGGACGGGCATCCAACATTGAGATTGATTTCGTCGTAGCCAAAATCCTCGACGACCCGCGCCGATTGCGCCAGCGCACGAGGGTCACTTCCACCGAGCTGAAGCGCCACCGGATGCTCGAACGGGTCAAACGCAAGCAGCCGGGTACGATCGCCATGCAGCACTGCGCCGGTTGTGAGCATTTCAGTGTAGATCAAGGCCCGGCGCGTCAACAACCGATGGAAAAACCGGCAATGCCGGTCGGTCCATTCCATCATCGGAGCGACACAAAAGCGCCGGGGCAACGTTTCTGACAATTTTTTCTCAGTCATTTCGGTTCTTTGTTGCCTTGGCCTAATAGCGACAATCGACCGACCGTTCAATGGAGCCGAACAAATCTTCTCGGTAATAACTCGAGGAAACGCGAACCCAGCTGATCATCTGTGCCTCGTTTTTCTGACGACGTCTCCAACACCGCACTTCGCCATTTGCCAGTCCGGCCAACGTATCCATATACTGTTCGGCGTGACAGATGACGTCCAGCCCAAATGTGATTTATGCCTGCCAGCGCCGACGCGCTTACCATCGGTTGCGGACCTTTCGCGACAACTCTCCTTTCGACCGGTTCCGGCCATCGGACCTTCGGCCGCATAGTAGAGACCTGGTGACGAGCCGTATTCTACCGCGTCCCGACATGACGTAGTATGAGAAGGGGTCAGCGATGCGGTTGTGGCGAACCTTGAGGTGGCTGTCTCTGGCGTCGGCGGTTTGCGCTTGCGCGGACAACTCCAATAATCTGCAGAGCCACTACCTCGATCATTTTGCCAACTCAAATCCGACGCTGACGGATTTCACCGTATGTCACGGCTTCTACTGCGCTGAGAGGTCGCCCGCCACAATAAGCGAGGACCAGTGGCGGCGTGTGACCGCAGTCTTCAAGCCGCGCGCGAAGGATGCCCGGCATGAGCGGCAGCAAATCGCGCGCGGCGTGGCGCTGATCCAGACCATTGTCGGACCGCAAACCGGAACAAACGCCCACCAATGGACGCATAAAAACATGTATGTCCTCCCCAATGGTGGTGACATCACGCAACTCGACTGTATCGACACGTCTGTCAACACATGGACCTACATGACACTGATGGAGCGCAGTGGACTCTTCGCCTTCCACCGGGTGGCGCCGCTTTCTTACGCCCCGTTGCGCAACACTGCAGTACTGCATGAAAATAACGGTAGCTATTTCGCGATCGACGCAAGCTTGGTGGACGTCGGGGTCCCACCCCCGATAATGCCGCTCGCGACTTGGCTGGGCGCCTGGCCTCCCGATCCTGCTGCGATCGAGCGCGTGGATCGAGCGGACGCGACCGTGGGCCAGCTCCGTCCTTAATTGAAAATGAATCAGAACGGGACTCGGCGATCACCACACTTCAGCCATTGAGCATTCCTTAATCAGCGTCGCGTGTTCATTGTGCGAGAGCAGCTGAGCTTGCTTGGCCTTGTCTCGCGATCGGTGCGCTATGTCCGCGGCCAACGATTGTCTGAACTTTTGAGATAACGCTGGCATGAAGGCGAGTGCTCTTCTCAACATTGAGATGATTGATGTCAGCGGCTCCGTTGAGGTTCACGTTGGAGATCATACCCCTGAAACCGGGACCCTTAGTAACAACCGTGTTGCCGGTAAAGTAATTGATGACCTGGGATACATTGGATGGCGCTACCAGATTCATCGTTGGACCGAATATCACGACCAGAGCGACCGGAGCGCCTAAGCTCTTCATTTTGTCCGCCATGAAAATTGCTGCGTCGGCTCCAAGCGAATGTCCCATGATTATGATTGGACCTTTACCGCTTTTTTGCAGACGTGCCGCCTGGCTCGCGAGTTCTTCATAGTCCAGATGACCGTGGACGGTCGCGGTGGAGCCACGTTGAACAAGTTTTTGGTCGAGAATATCGAGCCCTGTGGAAAAAACACCGGCTAGTCCCCTCAATAGATAGATGTGACCGGATGCGTTGGCATTGGCGGATGAGAACAAGAACGCAATGAAAATAGGTGCAAACTGCAATAATTTGCGCAAGATCCCAGCCCCCGCGTTCCCCCAACAGAACAAATCTATTTATTTCACTTAGTCGAAGCTAATCAATAGCGATCACATCGTTTTCGATGCGTCAATTAGTTCCGCCATCTAGTTTGTGCCCATATTCTCGTCACCCGGGATATCAAATGCTAAATTGCTTGCCACTCGGGCCAACAAATGACGCAAGTTATATCGTGAGCAAAGGCCGATGACCGTTCTCATCGCCAAGATAATCTGGGGCCTTGGGTGCGTGGCCTACTTCATTATTCGTTATCCACACCAGCGCCGCGCCCGCAAGACGGCAGTTGCCAACCGACGTGATCGCGTGCGCGAAAGAATGCTGATGCTAATTTCCTACACTGGGCTGTTTGTAATCCCATTGGTCTATGTACTGACGGATCAGCCGAAACTTGCTCGCTATACGTTCCATCCCACCCAAGCCTGGATCGGGACAGTTGTCCTGATCGCCGCCATGGCGTTGCTATATCGCACGCACCGGGACCTGGGCCGCGCCTGGTCGATCACGCTCGAGATCCGTGACCAGCACAAACTAATCACTCGCGGAATCTACGAGACATTGCGTCATCCGATGTATGCCGCTTTCTGGCTGTGGGCAATCTCCCAGGCGCTCCTGCTGCCCAATTGGATCGCGGGTTTTTCGGGTATCGTTGGTTTTGGAACACTATTTTTCGCGCGCGTGGGCCACGAGGAACGGATGATGCTGGAGGCCTTTGGCGAGGAATACCGCTCCTACATGGCTCGTACATATCGGCTTATTCCGGGGATTTATTGAACTTTTGTTCACGCCCGAAAATCGAGCCGATTTCACGCTTGAAGTCCTCATGGCCGAAATGCAAATAGACCGACTGAAAGTGCCAACTGACGCGACAGGCGGAGCCGGGGAATGAGTACAGAAATTCTTCTGCTCCAAATTGGAACGGAGATTGAAGCGCAAGGCGAGAGAACCGTTCCTACTTCTGTCGATTATCGCGCGCCCAGCCTGACTAGCGCGGGCAACTTGGGAGCCGCTTTTTTCGAAGTGGCTCACAGTCGTGGGGATTATCCTGCAATAGCCACAAAAACGAACACGTTCTCCTACAACTGGATCGTTCGCGCGGCAGCTTGTGTGTGGGACTATTTGCGTACTCGTTCGAGTTACGCACCCGGAGCGCGCGTGGCACTGCAGCTGTCGAATTCACCGGAATATTTGGCCGCCTTTTACGGTACGTTGCTCGCCGATTGTGTCGTCGTGCCCCTGCCGGTTTCGCTGGAGGACCACCGCCGGCGACAGATTCTGGAATTATGCCAGCCAGACCTGCTGATTACCCGACTCTCTGATTTCAATTTGCAGGAAACGCATTCGGCAACCGCAACATTGTCCTTGGGCAAAGGCGGACACGAAGAGATTTTGCATTCTCCTCCGCGCCGCCAAGGCCAGGATCTGGCAATGCTGCTCTTTACTTCCGGTTCCATGGGCATGCCCAAAGGCGTCATGCTTAGCCACCGAAATCTACTGGCCAATGCCGACTCCATTTTACATGAACTGCCAATTCGCGGGACTGACCGGGCGCTGGCGGTGCTTCCGTTTTGCCACGCCTTCGGCAACTCCGTTTTGCAAACTCATGTTCTGTCCGGAGCCACCATCCTCATCGACCGTGCTTTGACATTTCCATCATCGATGGTCCAAACGTTGCGCGAGCTAGGGGCTACAAGTTTTTCGGCAGTGCCCGAAGTGTATGGCATGTTGTTGAAGTACGGGCGTCTCGGAGAGCAACCGCTTCCCGGCTTACGGTATATGACCGTTGCGG
>DAISKM010000015.1:0-18782 GCA_036820945.1 Pseudolabrys sp. | reverse complement strand
AGTCCGCCCATGCCCTGGGCAATCTGGTCGAATCCTGCGCGCGTGCGATAGGGGCCGCTTTGGCCAAATCCGGAAATCGAGGCGAGGATGGTGCGCGGATTGACTGCATTGAGCGCTTCGTAGGCGATTCCCAAGCGGTCTTTGACGTCCGGCCGAAAATTCTCAACGACCACGTCGGCGTCGGTGACCAACCGCATGAATATCTCATGCCCGGCCTTTTCCTTCAGATTGAGCGTCAGCGAACGCTTGTTGCGGTGAAGATTCAGCATGTCGGAACCATCACGGGCTCCGCTCATGCCTTCGTTGGGGTCGACGCCGGGAGGCGCTTCGATCTTGATCACGTCTGCGCCGAAGTCGCCCAGGATCCGGCAACACGTTGGCCCGGCGCGCGCGCGAGTAAGATCGAGGACACGCAGATTTGCCAATGCGGCCGAAGGGCGTGAAGCGCTCATAACGGCGATCCGTCGTTCGAGATCGTCACCAGATCGGAAACTGCGGTTGGAACACGCGAGTGCCACTCGGTCCGATCCTGCACCGCGGCAGCCAGCGCAATCAATGCATGATCGGAGCCAGGTCTGCCGACGACCTGCAAGGCGACCGGCATTCTCCGCTCATCGAAGCCCGCCGGAAAGGCGATCACGGGAAGACCGAGCAGGTTGGCAAAGCGCGTCAAATGGCTCAACTCGTATAGCGTTCTGGCGTTGAAAAGCGGCGAGCGCGGATCACACTCGGTGGTCGTGGGGGTGCGGATTGCAAAAACGGGCAGGGCAAGCGCCCCGTCATTCTGAAAGACGTCGGCAACAAAATCCAGCGCAAGCTGCCTGCGTGCCGACACGCTGGCCTTTAGAGTTGTGTCGTCGATGATGACGCCCTTGGCCAGTCGCTTTGCAAGAACCGGATCAAGCGTGCCGGTTGCCATAAGCGCCCGGTGTGCTCGCGCTGCCTCTGCCTGCATAATCGTGAAAACATGGAGGTCGAGCGCCTCAATGGCTGTTAGCGCGTCCCGCTGACCGATTTTGACCCCGCAGCCGGCGATCGCCTCGACGGCAATGCGACATGCCGCGGCGACCGATCCATTGGCGAGCGCAAGCGCATCGGCGACAACGGCGATCTTGCCTATTGGTTCGCTTTCGCCACTCGATTGATCCAATATTCGCGCGGCGACGCGCAGGTCAGATGCGCTGCGCGCCAGAAGTCCGATCGTGTCGAGGCTCGGCGCCAGCGGCATTGCTCCAAGAGTTGAGACGGCACCGTACGTCGGTTTCCACGCGGTGATACCGCAACAATGCGCCGGGATACGCAGTGAGCCGCCGGTGTCGGACCCGAGAGCGACGACGACCGAACCGCTTGCGACGGCAGCCGCCGAACCCGATGAAGAGCCGCCGGTGATGAATTCCGGATTCCATGGATTGCCGACATGGCCATCCCGAGAGTTGTAGCCGGACGGCTCATAGGCGAGCTCTGTCATCGCCGTATAGCCGATGCGCCTTGCGTCGGCGCGATCGAGAAGATCGAGCACAGTTGCTCTCGGGATGTTCGTCATCGGCAGCGGCTGAGCGAGGCCGCCATGCGGCATTCGCGTTGCCGAGACAAACAGGTCCTTTGCGGCATACGGCATGCCGGCGAGAACCGCAGACCGTTGTGCTGTCGGCGCACGTTCAAATTGAACAAATGCTTTCAGCCTTGGTTCGAGCCGACGAGCGATGCTTTCTGCGTTCGCGGAGACCTGCGCCTGCGTCTCGGCGTCAAGCTCGGTCCAGTTCCGAAAGCGCGTGGGCGGCATGTCATTAACTTTGCATTTGATTGAGTGATGAAGGCCTGACCTCTGGTGCTTTCAGATTGCGTGTTCATAATAGCGGCTCATGCCATCCGCTCTCATCGCAATCTGACACCTCATACTGAAGTAACCGGAGCATCTCCATGAAGGTCAAACGCATCGAACACGTTGCGATTGCCGTTAAAAGCATGGCACAAAGCCGAAAAATATTCGAAGAAAAGCTCGGGTTCAAACTCGAATACGAGGAGTATCTTCCGCAATACTCCACTCGGCTTGCCATGTACCCGATTGGATCGACCTATATCGAATTGCTGGAATCCGATCGCCACGACACCGAAACCGCGTTGGATTGCCGAGCGCGGCGAGGGTCTGTTTCACATCTGCCTCGAGGTTGAAGGAATTGAAGAAGCCCTCGATGAGCTGAGAGGAAAAGGCGTCAAGCTGCTCGACGAGCGGCCGCGGATCGGGCATGCGAATTCGCGCATCGCTTTCATCGACCCGGAATCAACGGGAAATGTCCTGATTGAGCTTGTGGAACTGCCAAATCCATCTTGATCGGTCCGATGCATATTTTCGACGAGCCGAAGATTGACTGCCATGCACACGTGATTGATCCGGCCCATTTTCCATATGGTGAGGACATTGCCTACAAGCCCGCCGGACAGGAAATCGGCACGGCGGCGCAATTCCGTCGGGTCATGAGCTGTTACGGCGTGAAGCATGCACTCCTGGTGCAACCAAATTCTGGATACGAAGGCGACAATTCCTGCCTCCTCGATGCGATCGCGAAAGGCGAGGGGCGATTCAAGGGCATCGCCATCGTCGACTTGGATGTCGGCGTCGCTGCCCTGAAGAAATTGCAGGCGCAGGGCATTATAGGCGTCGCGATCAATCCGACATTTCACGGCAACGAGTACTACAAGGACACCGCCGGCCTGATGAAGCGGCTCGCCGATCTCGATATGTTTCTGGATCTGCAAGTCGAAAATGACCAGTTCCTGATGTACGAGCCGTGGATCGCATCAATTCCGGTAAAGGTCCTGATCGATCATGTCGGGCGGCCAACACCCCCGACAGGTCTCGGCCACCCGTCCTTTGCAGCCATTCTTCGATTGGCCGGCACCGAACGAGTAAGCCTGAAGCTCTCCGGCTACCTGAAATTCGCCCGGTTGCCTTATCCGTTCGAGGATTGCTGGCCGTACGTTCGAGCGCTGGTCGATGCGTTCACCCTCGATCACTGCGTGTGGGCGTCGGACTGGCCTTACCTGCGAGCCCAGGAACGGCAGGATTATGGACCGCTCGTGCAACTGGCCGGTGAGCTGTTCCCAAATGCCCCGGATCGGCGCAAACTTTTCTGGGAGACGCCAAATCGCTTGTTCAAATTTGCGGCCACAATCCGATGACCAGTGAAAACATGAGCCAGGTCGAGACTTCATTGAGCGGCTACGAGCTGCTCAACGAGCCGTTACTCAACAAAGGTACGGCCTTTACCGAAGGCGAACGGGAGGAGTTCGACTTGCACGGGCTGCTGCCGCCGCATGTGTCACAACTTGATTATCAGGTGCAGCGCCGGCTTGAAGCCTTTCGAGGACTTCATACGGACATGCAAAGGTACACGTTCCTGCGCGGATTGCAGGACTCTAACGAAGTCCTGTTCTACGCAATGTTGACCCGGAACATCGAAGAGATGATGCCGATCGTCTACACGCCGACGGTCGGGTTGGGCTGCCAGCTGTTCAGCCACATTTTCCGCAAGCCCCGCGGGCTCTTTTTGAGCGTGCCGCATAAGCAGGATATCCGCCGGATCATCGCTCATCCCCGTTACGATTACGTCGAGGCTATCGTTGTCAGCGATGGCGAGCGGATACTCGGACTCGGCGACCAGGGTGCCGGCGGAATGGGCATTCCAATCGGAAAACTGTCGCTATACAGCGCTTGCGCCGGCCTGCATCCTACGACCACGCTGCCGATCATCCTGGATGTCGGCACCGACAACGAGAAACTTCTTGCCGACCCGCTCTATATCGGCTGGCAGCACCGCCGGGTGCGCGGCGCTGAATACGACGATTTTGTCGAAAATTTTGTCGCTGCGGTGCGAGAGCGATGGCCGCATGTGCTTCTGCACTGGGAGGATTTTGCGATCGGCAACGCCAATCGACTGCTCGCAAAATACCGTGATCAATTATGCACCTTCAACGACGACATTCAGGGAACAGCCGCTATCGCGGTCGGGACCTTGCTCAGTGCCATAAACGTCACCGGCATTCCGCTGACTCAGCAACGCGTTGCCGTGTTCGGGGCAGGCTCTGCGGGGAGCGGCATCAGTGCGCTTGTCGCGCGAGCTATGATCGATGCCGGCTTGAGCGAGCCGGAAGCACGCAGCCGGTTCTATCTCGTCGACCGGGACGGGTTGCTGGTCGAAGGCATGTCCGGGATGCAGTCCTTTCAAATGCCGTTTGCCCAGCGGCGCGATAGTCTCGCCAGCTGGAAGCTCGAAACGCCGGGCCGCATCGGCCTCAACGATGTCATAAGCAACGCGAACCCGACGGCCTTGATCGGCACGTCGGGACAACCGAATGCCTTCACCGAAAAGATAGTGCGCGACATGGCAAGCCGCGCGGCCCGCCCGATTATTTTCCCCCTTTCGAACCCCACCGAACGCAGTGAAGCCACGCCAATGCAGATTGACGAGTGGTCGGAAGGACGCGCCGTCATCGGCACCGGCAGTCCATTTCCCCCGCTGGAGCGCGATGGCAAGGCGTTCCGTGTCGATCAGACGAACAATGCCTATGTGTATCCCGGCATAGGACTGGGCGCGATCGCAGCGGGCTCGCGCCGGATATCGGATGGAATGTTCCTCGCCGCCGCTCACGCTGTCGCGGCACATAGTCCAGCCAAAGCCGATCCGCGCGCCAATTTGCTCCCCCCGTTGCGGGACATTCGCGAAATCACTTTCCACGTTGCGGTTGTCGTCGGCAAACAGGCGCAAAAGGAAGGCCTTACTCGCCCGATGTCAGATGAAGCGATTGCCGCAGCGGTTCGTGCCAAGATGTGGGAGCCGCTCTATCCCTCGTACAAGCGAGTCAAGAAGTAGCGGTTTCGGGAGAGAACCTGGCCTGGATACAGGCTTCGCCTCAGTCTCCGCGCAGGCTGCCGGCGACAGCATTGTTGTTGTACCAGCGGGCGGCCCCGACGTGGAACGGCAGGATAGTGTTGCGGGTGAAATTCGCCGGAACGGTCTCCGCGGCAGCAGGATGGATCTGCATCATCTCGTCGTGATTGTTGAAGACCGCGTCGACAATCGCGTAGGCGAGACTGTCAGGCAGATCGGGGCGCGCGACTGCGAAGTTATAGATGCCCAGAGTCTGATAGTCGCGCCGTAGCGATGGATAGCTGCCGGCGGGGATGAAAGACGATGTCATCTCGGGGAGCGCCACCCGCACGGTCACCTTCTGACTTTGGCTCAATGCCAGATAGCGAATATTGCCTTTCTTCTCGAGCTCGGCGACCTCGGGCACGGGAATGCCGGCGACCACAACGAGCGCATCGAGCTTGCGCGCGCTGAGCTGACCCGCCAGATCGGCCCACGACCCCGTGACGAATGGTGCGGCAATATTGAGCGCCTTTAACATCAGCGGCGTATAGATTCCGCCGGTGCCGCCCGTCGGGCCAATCCCCACCTGTTTACCCGATAAGTCCGCGATCGAATGGAGCCGAGATTCCGATGTTACGACGAACTGGAACGGCGTGTCGTACATTGGAAACAAGGCCCGCGCGGTGCGGAACTGCTGTCTGCCCGTCCAATCCGCGGTGCCGTTCCATCCCTGTTGTGCGATCCCGAGCGTGACAAACGCCAGCTGGATGTCGCCACTTTCCAGCAGCTTGATGTTTTCCGCTGCTCCCTCGGTCGGTCGAGCAAAAACGGGCAGACCGAGCTTGCGGGACAGCAGGCGCGCGAGTCCTTCGCCGTAGGTGTAGTATGTGCCGCCGGGCGATGCCGTGCCGATCGTAAGCGTTTCAGGCCAATCCGGCTCGCCTGAGCGGCTGGCATTCGACAAGCCGAGAACCACCGTGAGGACTGCTGCGATCCGGAACGCTGCGTTTTTCATATTGAACCCCTGATCACATCCTTACGGGCTTTGGCTTCCCCGCAGCTGCGATCTCGTCCTCGACCAGTACCTCTTCCGGAGTATCCGCTTCGGCATCGGTCTCCTTGTCCAGATGCGCATGCATTCTGCGGACGTCGAGCGCTCCTTCCCATTTCGAGATCACGACAGTTGCAACGCCGTTACCGATCAAATTGGTAAGCGCACGAGCTTCCGACATAAAGCGGTCGACACCCAAAATCAATGCAATGGATGCGACCGGAATTGTGCCGACCGTTGCAAGTGTCGCGGCAAGAACGATGAAGCCGGAGCCGGTTACACCGGCAGCGCCCTTCGATGTCAGTAGAAGAATGCCCAGGATGCCAAGCTGCTGAAACAGAGTAAGTTCTGTACCGGTCGCTTGCGCCAGAAAAATGGCAGCCATTGTCAGATAAATGCATGTTCCGTCCAGATTGAACGAATACCCGGTCGGAATCACGAGACCAACCACGGATTTTTCGCAACCGAGATTTTCCAGTTTTGCCATCATGCGGGGGAGCACAGACTCGGAGGACGATGTGCCAAGCACGATCAGCAATTCTTCTTTGATATAGCGAATGAACTTGAAGATGCTGAAGCCGGCAAGCCAGGCGAAAAAGCCAAGTACAAAAATGATAAAGATGATGCAGGTCGTGTAGACGGCGACCATCAGCTTGGCGAGTGAAAACAGCGTCCCGAGTCCATATGTTCCGATTGTGAACGCCATCGCGCCGAACGCGCCGATTGGGGCTACTTTCATGATAATGCCCACGACACCAAACAGTGCGTATGAGGCCTGGTCGATCACCCCGAGCAGCACCTTGCCGCGCTCGCCGAGTGCCTGCAGCGCGAAGGCGAACAGAACGGCGAAGAACAGCACCTGTAGGATTTCACCTTGTGCGAATGCTCCGATCACTGTGTTGGGGATGATGTCCATCAGGAACTGAACTGTGCCCTGTTCCTTCGACTTCACCACGAACCCCTGGATTGCCCTGGTGTCGATCGATTTGACATCGACGTTCATACCGGCACCCGGTTGCACGATGTTTACGACGATGAGGCCGACAACCAGGGCGATCGTCGTCAGCACTTCAAAGTAGATGAGCGCCTTGAGACCGACGCGACCAACCTTTTTCATGTCCTGCATGCTGGCGATGCCGTGCACGACGGTGCAGAAGATGATTGGAGCAATGATCATCTTGATGAGCTTGATGAAGGCGTCCCCGAACGGCTTCATCTGCGCGCCAAGTTGCGGATAAAAATGGCCGAGCGCGATGCCGATCACGATGGCTGTCAGCACCTGCACATAGAGGCTTTGGTAAAACGGCTTGCCGTGCGCTGTTCCTGGCGCCATCATTTTTGTGTGAGCCATATGTTCCCCCTATGCTACGGGGCGGCTTGCAACACGCCTGCGTTTTGGCGAAGCCGTCGCTCGCCCGGCAATTCTAGGCGCGGAGACCGTCGTCAGCCAAGAAATCATTTGTTTTTTTGTGCACCACTTTCACCCAACCACCCACGTCGTGTTTTTTGACATTCTGGTGGAAAGACTGGATGCCCGGCATAACCGGGCATGACCGCTGAGAGGCATTGCGACTCGTCATGGCCGGGCTCGTCCCGGCCATCCAGGTTTGCTGGCTGAAGGAAAGACGCGCTACCGCCTCTCGTGTTGACGTGCGGCGACGACGGCGTCTCGCAGAAATTTCATTTCGTCCTCCGACTCCTGCAGGCGCAACGCCAGCGTATCGCGTAACGAAAGCATGCCTTGCACCCGCCCATCCTGGACAACAGGCAGATGCCGGAAGTGGTTTGTCCGCATCAGGTCCTGTGCGGTCCGCATCGTGTCTCCGGGTCCGCAACTTATAACCCGGGTCGTCATGATGTCGCGCGCTCGCAGATACTGCAACTCGCTCCAGTCGGTTCTCGCGAAAACCCGCACAAGGTCCCGTTCAGAGACAATGCCGATCATGCGATTGCCTTCCTCGCAGACCGGCATCGCGCCAATGCTATGCGAGTACATAAGTCTTGCGAGCGCCGCCAAGCTGCTGTCGGGCAGGCATGTCACAAGCTGTTGACGTGCGCGTTTGAGAAACTCACCAATCTTCATGGGGTCCCTCCGGATTTACTTGTCTGTTTTCTGGTGCTGCCGATGTCGAGCCGGCTACCTCCAGCCTAACCCAAGGGTCAGATAACGATAGCGCCGCGAACGCCGTTGGGGCAAATCAGAATTGTTCCGCCTGGGCACGGAGAATGACGACCGGATAAGTCTACGCGGCCTTTAGCGGGGGAAGCGGTTACCTTCGGCGCAACGGTCTCCGGAAGGTTTCTCCGCCACGATGGTGCGTGGAATCAATGTTGCAGAATTTTCGACAAGAACAGTTGCGCGCGCTCGCTGCGCGGCTTGCCGAAAAATTCCGCCGTTGGCGCATCCTCGACGATCTCGCCCTTGTCCATGAACACGACGCGGTTTGCGACCTTGCGCGCAAACCCCATTTCGTGCGTCACCACGATCATGGTCATGCCTTCCTTGGCAAGGTTCACCATGACGTCGAGCACTTCGTTGATCATTTCCGGGTCGAGCGCCGAGGTCGGCTCGTCGAACAGCATAGCGATCGGGTCCATCGCCAGCGCCCGCGCGATAGCGACGCGTTGCTGCTGGCCGCCTGAGAGCTGACCGGGATACTTATCGGCGTGCGCGCTCAAGCCCACGCGATCGAGAAGCTTCATGGCTTTCTCGGCGGCAATTTTCGGGTCGCGGCCGAGCACCTTGACCTGCGCCAGCGTAAGATTGCGTCTGACGGAAAGATGAGGGAACAGCTCGAAGTGCTGGAAAACCATGCCGATGCGGGCCCGCAGCTTCGGCAGATTGGTCTTCGGGTCGCCGACCGAAATCCCCTCGACCGTGATGGTGCCTTCCTGGAACGGTTCGAGCGCGTTGACGCATTTGATCAAGGTCGATTTTCCGGATCCGGATGGGCCGCACACCACCACGACCTCGCCTTTGGCGACGTCGGCCGAACAATTCTTCAGCACCTGGATCTTGCCGTACCACTTGCTGACCTTGCTGATCGTGATCATGGACACTTTTCCGGCTTAGCGGATGATGGCAATGCGCTGTTGCAGTCGGCGCACAACCCAGGACGCGGCGAGCGAGATGACAAAATAGACAATTGCGGCGAACAGATACATCTCGACCAGACGCCCATCGCGCTGGGCAATCTTGGAAGCCGCGCCGAGGAAATCGGTGACCGAGATCACGTAGACCAGCGATGTGTCCTGAAAGAGGATGATGGTCTGCGTCAGCAATACCGGCAGCATGTTGCGAAAGGCCTGCGGCAGGATGATTTCCCCCATTGAGGTCCAGTAAGACATACCGAGCGCCTGTGCCGCCTGGACCTGGCCACGCGGAATCGACTGGATACCGGCGCGCATGATCTCGCAGAAGTACGCGGCTTCGAACAATGTGAAGGTCACGAGCGCCGAGAGGAATGCGCCGACCTGGATCGGCCGCGACGCGCCGGTGATCCATTGCCCGATATAGGGCACGAGAAAGTAGAACCAGAAGATCACCAGAACGAGCGGCATCGAGCGGATCAGGTTCACGTAAGCGCCCGCGACGTGGGAGATGCCCGGAATGTTCGAGAGCCGCGCCATCGCCAGCAACGTGCCGATGACGATGCCCCCTGCGGTCGCCATCAAGGTCAACATGATGGTGAAGCGCATGCCGTCAAAAAACAGGTACGGTAGCGAGCGGATGATAACGTTCCAGTCGATATTGGAGAACATCGTTCCGCCCTCAGTGTGCCGCTGCCGGCTGGCCCATGCTGATGAAGCCGGGCACTGCAACGCGCCGCTCGAGCCAGCGCATGCCGTACACGACAATGATGTTGATAATGATGTAGATCGCGGTGGCGCCAGTGAAGGCTTCGAAGACCTGAAAGGAAAATTCGGCCATCGACCGTGCGGCCGCGGTGAGCTCGATGAGTCCGATGGTGAGCGCCACCGAGGAATTCTTGATGATATTGAGAAATGCCGAGCTCAGCGGCGGCAGGATGATGCGAAATGCCATCGGCAACAGCACGTAGCGATAGGTCTGCGGCAGTGTCAGGCCCATCGCGAGGCCAGCCATGCGCTGCCCGCTGCGCAGGCTTAGTATTCCGGCTTTGACCTGTTCGGCGACGCGCGCCGACGTGTAGAGGCCAAGACAGATCACCGCATTGTAGAACGACGCGTTGGCCGACTGCTTGAGCCAGTCGCCAATCGCTTCCGGTAGGAGTTCCGGCAACACGAAGTACCACAGGAACATCTGCACCAGCAGGGGGATGTTACGGAACAACTCGACGTAAGCATTGCCGAGCCGGACCAGCCACGGGACCGGCGACGTGCGGATCACCCCGATGACAGCGCCGACCGAAAGCGCGATCGCCCAGGCGAGAAGCGCCGTTGCCAACGTCCAGCCGGCGCCGAACAGCAAAAGCTGCAAGTAGGTGTATGTGCCATCCGGGGAAAGCTGAAAAAAGATTCCCCAATTCCAGTTGTAGTTCATCCGCGCCCTGGCCCCACGCAATAGCGGCGCGGCCTTGAGGCCGCGCCGCACAGTCTAGCGTCTATTTGGAGGTTATTGGTAGTCTTTGGGATCGCCGCTATCGGTCGGCTTGGCGATTACCTTCTTGAATGCGTCGCTCATCGGCACATTGAGATCGACCCCTTTGGGCGGGATCGCCTTAAGGAACCACTTGTCGTAGATCTTGTTGATATCGCCGCTCTTGTAGGTGGCGATCATGGCGTCATCGACCACTTTCTTGAAGGCCGGATCGTCCTTGCGCAGCATGATGCCGTAAGGCTCGACTGACAGGGCATCAGTGGAAATTTCGTAGTCTTTTGGCGACTTTGAGCCCGCGACAAGGCTGTAGAGCAGGATATCGTCCATCACGAAGGCGGCGGCGCGGCCGGTCTCAACCATCAGGAAGGCCTCGGCGTGGTCTTTGGCCGGAAGAATGTTGAGGCCGAGATTTTTCTCCGTGTTGAGCTCGGTGATCTGCTTGATGTTGGTGGTACCCGAGGTCGAGACCACGGTCTTTCCCTTCAGGTCCTGAAGCTTTTTGAGATTGGCAGACTTCTTCGACACGAAACGATTGGCCGTCACGAAGTGGGTGATGGTGAAGGAAATCTGTTTCTGGCGCTCGAGATTGTTGGTGGTTGAGCCGCACTCGAGATCGGTGGTGCCATTTGCCAGCAGAGGAATTCGGGTTGCGGACGTCACCGGCTGCAGCTTGACCTCGAGATTGGTGAGCTTGAGGTTTGCCTTTACCGCATCGACGATCCTGTTGCAGAGATCCATGGCATAGCCGACCACCTGCTGCTTGTCGTCGTAATAGGAAAAGGGAACCGAGGACTCGCGGTGGCCGACCGTTATCGCGCCGGTATCCTTGATCTTCTTGAGCGTGCCTTCCTGGGCGACTGCGGTCCCGGAGAGCATGCCGATGGCAGCTGCCGTTGTAATTATCGCCTTCAAACGCATCAAAACCCCCGTAAGAACCATGCACATCCGATGGTCCGGCGCCGTCATGACGCCGGCCGGTGTAACCGGACCTTACCATAGCCCCGGCGCGGAATCCCACTGGCTCAACCTTTAAAGGCGCCTATTCCGCCGTGCGGTAGAACGCCGCCGCATCGTCGCTGAAAGCCTTTCGGGACAGTGGATCAAGATAAAGCATGTGCCCACCGCGGTAGAGCTTGAGCTGGGCGCGCCCCGGCGGATCGAAGGAAGGCATGTGGTCCAGGATGTAACGCGTCATGGCGTATGGCGTAATCATGTCCGCATAGCCGTGCGCAACGAGCAAACGAAAAGAAGAATCGTAAGCCAGCAAAGTTCGCAAATCGTCTTCAGCGCTCGCCTGCAGCCGACCGCCCTGCCAGTCCCAGTGCACGTCGCTCGCGAGCAGGGCATAGGTCATTTCTGTCTTGAAACCGAGTTCATTGCGCGCATAAGACGCCATGGCGCCGCCATACGCCCGCGTGACGACGTCGAGAATGGGGTCGGGTGAACGCGACGCGCGCTGCTCGGGATAGGGGTCATCAGCAGCAAACGTCGCATCGTATCGGCTGACGATTTTGTTTTCGCCGGAGCGCAAATTTTTAACGTAGGCATTGGCCGCGAAACCGCGCGCTTGCGTTACCGTTTCAACGGGCAAGCCGGTAACCTTGGCGACGCGCTCATAAAAAGCCTTGCCGGCTTCACCCCTGGGCGGCGTGCCAGCCAACGTCACCAGATAATCGGACATTGCAAAATGTTCCGCCGCCGCGAGCGCCTCGGGAGTAAAGGCCTGCTTGCGCTCGAGTTCGGCGGCCGCCAAGGAGGGCAACTGCAGTGCGGCTCTCAATGCAGACTGGTCGTCGCCAAAGGTGAGCCAACCTTCCAGGAACGGCGACACCATGAGAATGCCGGAAATCAGAATGCCCTGATCGCTTTGCAATGCGCGCGCCGTCTTGACGGCGCGGAAGCCGCCATAACTCTCGCCCAAGAGAAATTTCGGCGAGGCGGCGCGGTTGTTCTTGGCGACGTAAAGTGCGATGGCCTTTGCCATTGAACTGGCATCGCTGCGAATGCTCCAGAAATTTTTGCCATCGTCCGGCTTGACCGTGCGGCTCCAGCCCGTTCCGACCGGATCGATCAAAACGAGATCCGTGAATGAGAGCCAGGTGTCCGGATTGTCCCGCAGCACAGCCCGCGTGGCGTCGTGGCCATCCGGCCCGAAGTCAAGCACTCGCGGCCCAACAAGGCCGAGATGCAGGAATGCCGACGCCGCGCCAGGGCCGCCGTTGAATACAAATGTCAGGGGTCGGGTGGACTGGCCGTTTTTGGCGACATAAGCGGTATAAAAAACCGACGCGCTCTGCTCGCCCGATTGATCATAGAATGCGAGAGTGCCCGCGGTCGCCGTGTAAGCAAGCGGGCCGCGCGCCGTATTGATGGAGTGTTCGGTGACGGAGTCCGCCGGCAGCAGCCGCAGCACGCCTTTTTCGGCGGCGCGGCGCTCGGCAATACCGGCCTGCGATCCCTGATCTCTGGCTGCGTCTTGCGCGCTGGCAACGCCAAGCGCGCTGACAAGCATGATCGCCGGCAGGATGTGGGAGAAGAGAGAAGCTTTTGTTCGCACGGCGGCTCCAGTGAAAATTACGCCCCGGATCTGCCGCCCCCGCGGATATCAGCTAGCGCCTGCCGCGGAAATTCGGGCGCCGCTGCTGCGGAGCCGGTGAGGGCGCGTCGCCTTTGTGACGGAAACTGATCCGTCCGCGCTGCAAATCGTAGGGCGACATCTCGACGATGACACGATCGCCGACGCCGGTGCGGATACGGAACTTGCGCATCTTCCCCGCGGTGTAGGCCAGGACCTCGTGCTCGTTATCGAGTTTTACCCGGAAGTTGCCGTCCGGCAGGACCTCGGTCACCGTACCATCGAACTCCAGCAATTCCTCTTTCGCCATCCAGCCGTCTCCAATTAGCGCCTTATCTTATCCGAAATCCGGCCACTTCGGGATCATGCGCGCCCGCGGTGGTTACGGCGCGGCTCGCCCGAGCGGTGCAGGAATGTAACATTTCCCAGCCCGTTTGGCTCGCCCTTCCCTTGCCCCGCATGGTGGGGTTGCGGCCGGGCATTATGATGGCCATGGCTGCCGTGCTGCTGGCGGGGCTCGTGATGGCTATGGCTGCCATTCTGCTGGCGAGGTTGGTGATAGCCGCGATGATGCTGCCGGCCATTCTTGCGGTTGGCTGAGTGGTGCGGGGCCGGCTTCGACGGCTTGCCGGTGCGACGGTCGGTCGCCGGTATCGTCATGCGGATCAGTCGCTCGATGTCGCGCAGATAGGCCCTTTCCTCGTGGTCGCAGAAGGAAATGGCGACGCCCTCTGCACCAGCACGCGCAGTGCGACCGATGCGATGGACATAGCTCTCGGGGATGTTCGGCAGATCGTAGTTGACCACGTGGCTGACGCCATCGACGTCGATGCCGCGGGCGGCAATGTCGGTGGCAATGAGCGTGCGCAATTTACCGTTGCGGAACGCTGCGAGCACCCGCTCGCGCTGATTCTGCGACTTGTTGCCGTGGATCGCCTCGGCGGAGTGGCCGGCTTTTTGCAGGCCGCGAACAACCTTGTCGGCGCCGTGTTTGGTGCGGGTAAAGACCAGCACGCGATCGGTCTTTTCGGTCTTGAGGACCTCGACCAGCAGCTCCGGCTTCGATGCCTTTTCGGTGAGGATGACGCGCTGCTCGATACGGTCGACGGTTGAGGCCTGCGGCGTGACCGCCACGCGGGCGGGATCGCGCAGCATCGCATCGGCAAGCCGGGTGATTTCCTGCGGCATGGTGGCCGAGAAGAACAATGTCTGCCGTGCTTTCGGCAACATAGCGACAATCTTCTTGATGTCGTGGATGAAACCCATGTCGAGCATGCGGTCGGCTTCGTCGAGGACCAGCACTTCGATCTGGTCAAGGCGGAGCGCGCGTTGATGGACCAGATCGAGCAGGCGGCCGGGCGTTGCCACGAGCACCTCGGCGCCGCGGGCGAGTGCACGCACTTGCCGGTTGATCGGTACGCCGCCGATTGCAAGTGCAATTTCGAGTGGTCTTATGTGTCGGCCATAGGCGCGGAAGCTGTCGGCGATCTGGCTGGACAATTCACGCGTCGGCGAAAGCACCAGCGCGCGGCAGGATTTCTGCGCAGGACGCTGACGCTTGTTGTAGAGGTGATTCAGGATCGGCAATGCAAAGGCGGCGGTCTTGCCGGTGCCGGTTTGCGCAATGCCAATGACATCGCGGCCTTGTGCGGCAATCGGGATGGTCTGGGTCTGAATCGGGGTGGGAGTTACGTATTTTTCTTCCGCGAGGGCGCGGTTGATCGGCTCTGCGAGGCCGAACTCGTTAAATGAAGTCAAAGAGTCTCTTTCTTATACGGCGAGACGGCCGCGTCGCTGATGCGAGCGGCGGAATCGCGGGTTTAAAGACATCCCGCGTTGCCAGGGTTGTCGACAGGTTCAGAAATCGGATGGGCGGGGCGAAATTCGTTTTAATGAGCTTCGTGCACGCAGCCCGCAAACCCGAGACCGGGTCTTTCATCCGCACCGGTCATATGACAGTTCGCCATGTCCTTTTCAAGGCGTGGCTGCCTTCTAGTTCCGCCAAATGATGAATAATGATGAACAAAATGCATACCGGCGGCCCTTAAACGGTTTTTGATGTCATTTTCGACGGCCCGCAGGGACCAGAAACCCGATGCTTGTGTTCTAATTCGGATCCGCTTCTTCGCTCGCGCTCCGGAACGACGGAATAGACAAGCCTCGAGAGATCGGGGAATGTCGGGCCAAAATTCGGGTATCCAACCGCAATAGCCGTTGTGGAGCCGTTGAATGCCGTTTCCCCGAGCCTCCCAGGCTCTTTCTCGCGTTACCGTTCTCGACCTCACCCGCGTCCGCTCGGGGCCAACCTGTGTGCGTCAGCTCGCGGATTGGGGCGCAAATGTCATCAAAATCGAAACGCCGCCGCATCTGGAAAAGGGCGAGGGGCCCGGCGGTCCGCGCAACGGACCTGACTTTCAGAACCTGCACCGCAACAAGCGCAGCATCACCCTCGATCTGAAATCGCCAAAAGGTCTCGCGGCATTCAAGCGCATGGTCGAGAAGGCCGATGTGGTGGTGGAGAACTTTCGTCCCGATGTAAAGGATAGACTCGGCATCGACTACGAGTCGCTGCGTAAGATCAACAAGCGCATTATCCTCGCCAGCATTTCCGGCTTCGGCCAGGACGGCCCCTACCGCGACCGGCCTGGCTTCGACCAGATCGCGCAAGGCATGGGTGGCTTGATGTCGATCACCGGTTTGCCGGGGCAGGGCCCCGTTCGCGTCGGGATTCCGATCGCCGATCTTTCCGCCGGCCTGTTCTGCGCCTTGGGTATCATGGTTGCGCTGCTGGAGCGGGAAACGTCCGGCGAAGGCCAGTGGGTAAACACGTCGCTCTTGCAGGCGCAGATTTTCATGCTCGATTTTCAAGCCGCGCGCTGGCTGCAAGCGCGCGAAGTGCCGAAGCAAGCCGGCAACAATCATCCGACGAGCATTCCGACCGGCGTATTCAAGACCAGCGACGGACACATCAACATCGCCTCGACCGGGCAAGTGATGTGGGAGCGGCTCTGCAATGCAATCGAAGCCCCCGAGCTGATCAAGCACCCCGACTATGCCACCGGCGCGTTGCGTTCCAAGAACCGTGATGCGCTGAATGCGGAAATCGACAAGCGCACGGTCAACAAGAGCAGTGTCGAATGGATCGAGATATTCAACACGATCGGCGTGCCATGCGGTCCGATCTACTCGATCGAGCAGATGTTTGTTGACGAACAGGTCAAACACATCGGCATTGCCCAGAGCGCGAGGCGGCCGGACGGCAGCGAACAGATTTTTGTCGGGCAGCCGGTGAGTTTGTCCCGCACCCCGAGCAAGATCGTGGCGACGCCACCGGAGCAGGGCCAACACACCGACGAAGTGCTCAAGGAATTCGGTTTTGCCGACAATGAAATTGCGGAGCTGCACAAGGCGCAAGCGGTTTGATGAATTGTCATGGCCGGGCTTGGCCCAGCCATCCACGTCTTGAGACAAGGTAGACGTGGATGCCCGGCACAAGGCCGGGCATGACAAAGTGTGTCGGAGGAGTACGTGAATGTCGACGGACAAGATGTTGTCTCGCAAGGAAGGCAAGGTCGGTTATCTGACCTTCAACAATCCTGAGCGTCACAATGCGGTTTCACTGGAAATGTGGGAGGCCGCTGAAGGATTTCTCGAGGAATTCAAGAAGGACAAAAACATCCGCGTCGTCGTGGTGACCGGGGCCGGTGGCAAGGCCTTCATTTCAGGAGCTGACATTTCCAAATTCGAAAAGGAGCGTTCGACGCAGGAAGCCGTCGACCGTTACAACGCTGCGGTCGATCGCGCGAACAATGCATTTTATACGTTTCCCAAGCCGATCATCGCCATGATCCGTGGCTACTGCATCGGCGGCGGCGTGGGACTAGCCCTGTGCTGCGATATCCGCATTTGCACCGAAGAGTCCAAATTCGGCGTGCCTGCGGCCAAGCTCGGCCTTGGCTACCGGTTCGACGGCCTGAAGAAGCTCGTCGACCTGGTGGGGCCGTCTTTCGCCAAGGAAATCTTCTTTACGGCGCGCCAGTTCACCGCTGCTGAAGCGCAGATGATGGGTCTCGTCAATCGCGTGCTGCCCGATAAGGACTTGGAGGGCTACGTCAAGGAGTACGCCGAGACTATTGCTGCGAATGCGCCGCTGACCGTCGATTCGGTCAAATACATTGTGGGTCAAACACTCACCGACGAAAGCAAGCGCGACCTGAAGAAATGCGACGAGCTTGTGCAGGCTTGCTTTGCCAGCAATGACTACAAAGAGGGCCGCAAGGCATTCATGGAGAAGCGCAAGCCGGCATTCACCGGATCATAGGCCGCGGCGGGAGTGAAGAGAAAAGCTGCTACGGTGTTCGTACATGGAATGCAAATGATACAGCCGTGCGAAACGGCGGTTTAGGGGAGGAAGCGCGTGGCGTCCGTCGAGTTGCGGGATCTGACCAAGCGATACGGCGAGGTCGCCGTGGTCGACGACATATCGCTGACTATCGAGCATGGCCATCTTGTATGCCTGCTCGGTCCGTCGGGCTGCGGGAAGACGACAACGCTGCGGCTCATCGCGGGCTTCGTCGAGCCGAGTGAAGGTGAAATCCGCGTCGGCGACAAGCTCGTGTCCTCGCCCGCGCATTCGATGCCCCCCGAAAAGCGCAACATGTCGATGATCTTCCAGAGCTACGCCTTGTGGCCGCATATGACAGTGGCCGAGAATATCGTCTACGGCCTGAAGCTGCGAAAATTGGATCGTCACACCATCGGCAAGAAACTCGACGCCATTCTCGCGACCACCCGCCTGGCCCCGCTGGCGCAGCGCTATCCGGGAGAGCTGTCGGGCGGGCAGCAGCAGCGCGTGGCGCTTGCGCGCGCCCTTATCGTGGAGCCGGAAACCCTCTTGCTCGACGAACCGCTCTCCAATCTCGATGCAAATTTGCGCGAGGAGATGCGCTTCGAGGTGCGTCGCCTGCATGACGCCTATCGTTACACGACGGTCTACGTCACCCACGATCAGTCGGAAGCCATGACCACGGCCGACCTGATCGCGGTGATGAACGCAGGGAAGATCGAGCAGGCCGGCTCGCCGGAAGAAATCTATGATCGACCCCGCTCGGAGTTCGTCGCGCGCTTCATCGGCTCCAGCAATGTCATCAAAGGCAAGGGGCTCGACGGTACACGCGTCGATTTTGCCGGCACGCCGCTGCGTTGCACGGGCACGAAAATCAATGCCGGTGCATCGACCCCGGTGTCGATCCGCCCGCACGACATCGTTATTTCCGCTACGCAACGGCAAGGCGAAAATGTCGTTCCGGCCACGGTCGTGCGGCAGGTCTTTCTCGGTGGCACACGGGACTATATGGTTGAAGCCAAGGATGGCACGCAGCTGCGCGTGCTCACTGCCGCTGGTGAAAATATCCCACAGGGCAGCGCGGTTTGGCTGCAGTTGCCGCCCGAGCGCTGTCGCGCGCTGAGTGGATAAGGACGTCGCGGGGCGAAACAACAAAATCAGGAATGGAGGATACGCCGATGAAAGGCTCGAAAATCTCACGCCGCGATGTGCTTGTCGGCTCGAGCGCGCTGGCCGCGGGCGCAGCGTTCTCGACCAGGGTGATGTCGGCAGCACCGCCGGCGAGCCCGGTTACGCCCGCGCTTATCGAGGCGGCCAAGAAGGAAGGCAAGGTTGTCTGGTACACCTCTGTCGATCTCAAA
>DAISKM010000014.1:13635-19857 GCA_036820945.1 Pseudolabrys sp. | reverse complement strand
TTTTGTGACGGCTCTCCTCATAAGCACCCCCCTTGTCATTTGTTTTTGCGTTTTAGGCAGCAGTCAGAGCGAATCTTCTCCGGTGGACGCGGGCGACGGCATTCAAAAAGGCATGTCGCCGATGATCGTGCATCGGCGCATGACGCGCTTGAGGCGCGCCTCGTCAAAGCCCGTAGCGCGGTGCAGCGTGCAGCGATTGTCCCACACCATGCATTCACGCGGGGCCCAGCGGTGAGTGTAAACGCGCGCCTGCGGCGTGATGATTTGGTTGAGTTCCTCGATGAACGCACGGCCTTCGGCGTAGTCCATGCCTTCGATCGACTCGGCGTGATCGCCGAGGAAAATGGCCTTGCGTGCGGTATCCGGATGCGTGCGCACAATCGGATGCGCGACCGGCGGCACCTTGGCCTTTTGTTCCGCTGTCAGCGGATCCTCGCCGTGGCGGCGCGTGCGTGAAAAGTCGAAATTGTGAATAGCGCGGCGGCCTTCGATCCTGGCCTTCATGGCAGTCGGCAGGAGGTCATAGGCGGAATACATGTCGGCGAATTCGGTTTCTCCGCCGGCGTCCGGAACAATCTCCGAGTACATCATGGTCGCCTGCCCCGTGCGCTCCTTCCAGGAGCCGTCGGTGTGCCAGTACAGCGTGCCGCGGTCCGGATGCTTGCCGCTCGGATTGCCGTCCTTGTCGAGGTTCGACAGCATGTAGATCTCGGGGTGCTCTTTGTAGCCGTGGTACTGGCTGAGCACATGGATCTGCACCTCCCCGAAATTGCGTGCGAAAGCGACCTGCGTTGCCGGCGGCAAATCAACGTTACGGAACAAAATCAGCTCATAGTCGAGGAAAGCCTCATAGACCTTGGCAAACATCGCCGGCGACACCGCTTCCGCCAGCGTGATGCCGGTGATCTCGCAGCCGATGACCGGGTGGAGTGGCGTAACCTTGAATGGCCAGTCACGGGCCTCGCGTTGCGGTTTAAGCTGGGGTTGAGCCATGACAACCTTCCGGCAGGTTTGGCGTCGTGGCGATTATGGCAGTACTCGCGTGCGCTTCCTAGACTTTTTGCAGCGTGACAATTTTTAGGGGAAGTGACTGGAAAAAGCCGTCGCAATACTTAGATCTCGCGCTGCGCCAGAAACTACGCAACCAGCCAGGATCATTGCCAATGTCGTTCTTGTCCTTCTTGCTCAACGTGCTTTGGATCGTATCGGGCGGTCTCTGGATGTCGGTCGCGTGGGTTGTCGCGGCCGTCATCATGGCAATCACTATTATCGGTCTGCCCTGGGCACGCGCGGCGTTCAATATCGCTCTCTACACGCTCCTGCCATTCGGCCAGAAGGCGGTGCCGCGCGATCGATATTCAGGGAATGAAGACATAGGCACTGGGCCGCTCGGAGTGCTTGGCAACATCATCTGGCTCGTGCTCGCAGGCTGGTGGCTTGCGTTGGGCCATTTGATCACCGCCTTTCTCCTTGCGATCACGATCATCGGCATTCCTTTTGCCTGGGCGCACTTGAAGCTTGCGGGGCTGGCGCTGTGGCCGATCGGGAAAATGATTGTGCCTGCGGATACCGTGCCGCTGCGCTACTAGGCTTGCTGCGCGGCCAGGGCCGTCCGCCGGCCGATCGATTGCGCATCGAAGTTATAGCGATGGCCTCGTCGAGGTACGACAGCTGCTCGCTGTCGTTTGTTTCATCGTAGGTCATGGAGCGCCCTCTCTGGAGGTGGCTCGACCCAAGATTGTTCATCTTTGCCACGAGCAGGTCTCTGACCGAACGAGATATCCGCGCCATGTGAAAAGCGACGCGTCGGCAAGGGGTGCCGGGCCGCATTCCGTTTGCACCGTTCGTTCTGCAATGTTGGAATGGCGGACCAAAGGGGTCAGCTAAATGCGGATGACAATTAATTGCGACATGGGCGAGGGATTCGGCCTTTATCGGTTGGGGGACGATGCGGCGATCATGCCGTTCATTGACCTCGCAAACGTTGCCTGCGGATTCCATGCTTCCGATGCCACGATCATGCGCAATACGGTACGGCTTGCGAAAAAGCATGCTGTCAAAGTGGGGGCACACCCGTCGCTGCCGGACCTGCAAGGTTTCGGACGAAGGGCCATGGTTATCTCACCGGCAGAAGTGACGGATCTGGTAACGTATCAGGTCGGCGCGCTGAAGGCGTTTCTCGATGCCGAAGGCATTCCCCTCAACCACGTCAAGCCGCATGGAGCGCTATATGGCATGGCCGCCCGCGATGAAAAAATCGCCGCTGCCATCGCGGATGCCGTGCGACCGTTTGGCGTCCCGATCCTTGGCATGGCGTTTACCGCCCATGAAGTGGTTTACAAAGACAAAGGCATCGAGCTCATTCCAGAGTTTTACGCCGACCTCGAGTACGGCGGTGACGGCAATTTGATTCTCAGTCGCCTGCACGATGCAGTGGATCCCGTGAAAGCCGCCGCGAGGGTACTGCGCGTAATGCGTGAGCACGTCGTCACCACAACGACCGGGAGAGATATTGCCGTAAAAGCAACCACTGTGTGCGTGCACTCAGACACTCCGTCGGCAGTAGCCATTGCTGCGGAGCTAAGGCGGACTCTCGAGGGGACCACGATTCAGCCTTGATCGGTCCCGAGCAACGATCACTCGCATACTTACCCGAATAAGGGTCGAGGTTGTTCGGTACACGCCGCCTCCTGATTGGTCGTTCCGAGCAAACCATACGCCGACGGCCTAAGCCGCCGGAGCTCGGGCGGCTACGCGGCCTTTTGCGTGCGCATCTGCCGCGGTGTTTTATTGGTCCATCGCTTGAAAGCGTGGGTAAAGGAACTGACCTCCTGGTATCCAAGCAGCCACGCTACCTGAGAAATCGACAGTGCTTCATCGGCTAAATAACGTTCAGCCAGATCCATCTTCAGATTTTCCAGCACGCCGGAAAAGCTCATTTGTTCCGTAGAAAGACGACGTGCCAGGGTTCGCTGGCTAACTCCGAGCCGGCGTGAGATGACATCGGCTCGCGCCTTGCCATGCGGCAGCAACGGCACGATGGCGTTTTCAACGCTTGAGCGGAATGGGCTGCGTTTTGCCGGACGCTGGGATAATGCCTCTTCACAGTAGCCGGTCAGTATCTTGTTCAGGTAATGGTCGGCGCTGACGATGGGCAGAGCTTGGGTTGCGGGCGAAAGCAAGAATTCATCCGAAGCGGCACCAAACTCGACTTCGGTTCCGAAGAATTCAGTCATCTCGGCGGATTTCGCCTCGCGACGATGAGCCAGCCTGACATGGGTTGGCACAACTTTAATGCCCGTCAATTGCCGGCACAGGCGGACGAGAGCGGTCGTGAAGCACTCGAGCTGGTGCCGATCCAGGTGACGGCTGACGCCCATGTAGCGGTAGGCAATGCCAAAGTGTTTGCCACCAACACACCTCAGCGCTACGCCTTCATTGGCGATCGACGCGTACCGGGCAAGTTGGTGCAGGGCGTCGCCCAAATTCTCCGCCGACGCGGAAACATAGTAGAGGAACCCGAACTCGCGAAGGTCCGGCGACTGCGCAAGATGGAATCCGAGTAGATCATCCTGCAGTGCGTCGGCAACAAAATTCAAAAATCTGATCTGGTCACGAGCGCTGAGTCGCAGGTTCGTATCCTTGACCTGTTGAAGCGTGAGATTTGCTTTCTTTAGCAAAGAGCGGGGATCGACCCCCTTTGCTTTCGCGTGTGCGTAGGCGATTCGAGTCAGAGTCCCGGTGGCGTTTGGAATTGAGCTGAAGCGAGCGGGATCAGAACGGCCCATGAAGTACCCTCATGTCTGCCTCGTATGGCACGCAGGGACAACGCTTTGGCAGATAATAACAAGACGCAGATCGGAAGTCGCGTCTATCAAACCGACTTCGCGGGCATGCCCGCGCACAATCTCACAGCCCCGGATGGCGAGTCAGCTCCTTCAATGTCGAGCCCAACCGCCGCCTGGTGCACTTGGAAATATCATGGTGAACGGTAAAAAGACTGTCGCAGTCGTCGATGACGACCCCGAAATGCGCGCAGCGATGGCAAGCCTGCTGACTGCCGCCGGGTACTGCCCAGAAACCTTCGATTCGGCTGAGACATTTCTGACTTGCGCTTCGACAAGCAAGGCGATCTGCCTCGTTGTGGACATCGAGCTTGGCGATGTTTCCGGTATCGAACTGGCGCATCAATTGGTCGCGGACGGGTTCAGCTATCCGATCATCTTCATGACCGGGCTCGATGACGAGCTAATCCAGAGCCAGGCTGCTTCGGCAGGCGCAGTGGCCTTCTTGCGCAAGCCATTTCCGGCAAAACTGCTCTTCGAGGCGATTCAAAAGGCGGCCGGTTAGCCAACTAGGGCGGTATCGGCTGGCATCGCCGATTCCATGACTTTTTGATGCAGCTCGTGTCGGGCTGCGATCTCACCTTTTGTTCTGGCCAGAACGTGCGCGGATACCGCCTTGCGCGCGTCGCTGAGAACGGGCCGCAGTTGCTTGCGTGATTGCGGTACGTAAGACTAGAGCCAATCGGCAGGCCCCCCTGTCGCATCAGTCAATGCGATTGGCTCAAAATAATGTCGGAAATCTCCCTTGGAAATATCGGCAGGATATTCGTCGTACTGCGGATCGAGTAGTTCGCTGCCCGCGAGATCGTGGAGAACAAGAAACGAATGATTGCCGCCGTAGATGTCTTTGACCATGAACGATGACAGCTCGTACTTTCGTGTGCACGCGCTCCCGTCAAGAAAGACCCGACGCCGGGGCTTGAGCGGCGTCGTGAACTTGTCCAACACCCGGCCATAGTTTTCCGGTCGCTTGCTTCACGGAGCTATTGTATGCGCTCCACTCCCAGATCGCCGCAACGATCGCGACGATGATCAAGCCGGGGCCAGATGCCTGTGTCGTACTTCCATCTGGTAGCGAATCCCAGGCGCGCCATGACCCAACCGCAAAGCGCAGTGGCAATAAAACTCAAAATGATGCCTATACAAATGTGGCCGAACTGATCGGCCAGCCACATGCATGAGTAGATGGCCGCTGATTGCACTTCCTTGCCGTAGGCATCTGCCCAAACTGCTGCAAAAGATCCTTTGAGGTCAGCTTTGGATGAGTCGGCCCGCTGGCCACTGTTTTGGACTTCACGACGTGCTCATTCTCGTTTGCCCGGAAGCGCTTACCGCGAACGGTCAAATAAAGCGCAATCGGACTGACTGCCGGATTTACGGTTAAGCCAGACTTATCTTTCCTAATCGCCAATATAAAAGCACGGGTCTCTATAGCGGTTAAAGTCTCTGGCGTGTTCAGCTATTCTGATAGTGGCCGCCACGAGGATATTCTGGCGGGCACCAGGTTCGTTGGGGGAAAGCATGGAATTTCTAAAGCATACGGAATGGCCCATGTGGTTCGGCTATGCGGCCGTAGCGTCCAGCGTCATCACGTGTGCGATGAAAACAATGATTCCGCTGCGAATTGTCAGCATGACATGCAACGCGCTTTTCATCGTTTACGGATTCTTTAGCGGAATTTATCCCACGCTTATTTTGAACCTCATTCTTCTGCCCCTTAACACCTTGCGCCTCCAGCAGATGAGGAAGCTCATTGAGGACGTCGAGGCCGCGGCATCTTATGGCGAAACATCAATTGATTGGCTGAAGCCATTCATGTCCCGCGGCAAGTTCCGCAAGGGTGATATCGTATTCCGCAAGGGCGACCAAGCTGATGCTATGTACTATAGCGTCAGTGGTCGATATCGACTTCAAGAGATCGGAATCGAAATTCCTACAGGCCAGGTGTTCGGAGATCTGGGGCTACTCGCGCCTGATAACCGTCGCACCCAGACAATCGAATGCATCGAGGACGGGGAGGTGCTCACCGCGACCTATCAACAAGTCAAGGAATTGTACTTCCAGAATCCGCAGTTTGGATTTTATTTCCTGCGCCTGACGACTGAACGTCTGTTTGACAACATCGGGCGTCTGGAAAAGGAACTGGCGAAAAAGAATGAAATGCTCGCCGGCCTAAGCCAAAATCCGGCGTAGGGATAAACCGACGGGGCGCTCGCCTGCGCGAACGGGATCTTCGCCTCGGTTCTTTAAAGTTCTACAGAAACGTGAATTCGACCCCTCAAATAATTGATTTGCGTAACTGTCTGCGCCACTACCGATCGGGGGCGCCGAGACCGTACAAGAAAATAGAACCAACTTCCGTAAGCGCGTATTGAAC
>DAISKM010000014.1:0-13625 GCA_036820945.1 Pseudolabrys sp. | reverse complement strand
GGCCGCTGTCCATCGCCGCTGCCGGTCGACCTGGCGAACGGACACAAAATCGGAATTACATTCGCATAGAGAAATAAAGAGCCGATCCGGACTCAATCCGCCGGTCTAGGCCCGCTGCGCAGCATTCTCGTGGATGGCGGCCTCAGGTTTCCCTGGCAGCATGTAAGTTCTGGTTCGCTTGCACGAATAGCAGACGAAAGTATTTCGTTGCATGTTCCGCACCACCGGATGCGGCGTTACGGCAACATGCACCATCTGGTCCTGCACTGAGGGCAGGTCGCCTCGCTATCGATTGCATCAGAAGCAAACATTGGGTCCCGCAATTCTTCACGCACCCAGGAAGTTAGACGAGGAAGTTTAAGAATTCATTCACGAGCAAACGGCTTGATTTTCAAGCCCAATTAATCGACACGCGTGCAGAACGGTCTAAAGACCGGTCCGCAAGCAGCTACTCCCGTTCGACAGCAGGCGGACAACGTTGCCCGCCTGTTCTGGCTCCGACCAGGTCAGTATGCGTCAAACTGCTGGCTTGGAAGCGATTTCGCACCGACTGTCGTATGCATCGCGCCAGGGTCCATCAGTGCGCGCGCGGCTTCGGGCGACCCCGCGGTGGCATGCGGGGCGGGACGGAAACTCAGTCCCACGATGATGATTGCGATTGTCGCGACGGCTATAGCTATTACACGCATTGCATCCCTCCATGACTGGGTTCAGTTGGGGCCATGGCCTTTGATTTCTGCGACCTTTTGCCTTAGGGCTGCGGTGGCTTGATCGATCCGCTCGAACTCAGGGCGCACGAATTGTCCAAGATGCGTCAAGCGGACGATCGATTTGCTTCGCTCGAACAGCAAGCCGCCGAATTCGCTTTCCAGCGTCTGGATTGCGCGGGTCAACGATGGTTGCGCGATACCGCAGCGTCGCGCGGCCCGGGTGAAGCTTTGTTCCTCACACAACGCGAGGAAGTAGGAAACCTGGTGCGTCTTGACCGGCATGTCCCGCCTATCGAGTCACAAGCTGCATCGCATCCGAGATGAATGGCGATGCAACGGCGGCTCCAAGCAAGAGGACGTAGAGAACAAGCCAGATTGTGGCGACTACACTTTCACCACGGTTGGACTTTTCGAGACGATGCCAGCGAGACCCGCTTCCTGTCTTGATCGGTCGCATGGTCGGCCTCCAATGCTAACGTCCGCTACCATGCGTGCCGCCCTATAACGGTGAAGTAGCTCACATTGCCGTGGGATTTTGCGGCCGGGATCCATAGACAGAAGCAATAAGAGTAGAGGAGATTAAGGAGACGGCCTGTCCAACGCTTCAAGTTGCCGGTGCAATGACACGTTTTACCGCTTGTTTTGCCAACTGGGGTGCCGGGGTGGCAATTTTGGCCTATGTTACTTTCATCTGGACAGTGATTCTGGTGAGTTGTGATGCCTACGGGGGCGACTACTCAAACGCAGTCTGCCGACAAGCATGGCGTGCTTCGGTCCCATCCTTTTTTCAGGGATTTGGGCAGCACGATCATTGATCGGTTGGCCCCCCGCGTCATTGCGACCAAAATCAAGAAAGGCGCGGTCATATTCCGGAAGGGCGATATTGGCTCGAAGCTGTATGCCGTTCGGACAGGCGCGGTAAGGATCAGCACCCCATCCGATGAAGGAAAAGATGCGATTTTCAATTTAGTCGTTCCAGGCGAACTTTTCGGAGAAATTGCGTTTCTCGATGGCGGACAGAGGACCGCTGATGCCGTTGCTATTGAGAACTGTGAATTGCTGGTCATTGAGCGCCGCGATTTCACGCCTTTGCTGAGAGACAATCCTGAAGTTGCTGAAAGATTGATCAAGGTCCTGTGTGCGCGCATCCGAAAAACGAGCGAGCAGGTGGAAGACATTGTATTTCTTGGGCTGCCCAATCGGCTCGCCAAGGTTCTTCTGCATCTCTATCAGCCCTCGTCCGACGCCTCGCCCGGCAAGATTCATGTAACCCAGCGGGAAATAAGCCAGATGATCGGAGTTTCGCGCGAAAGCGCGAACAAGCAGTTGCAGGAATGGCAGCGCAAGAAGTGGCTGAAACTGGAGCGCGGTGGCGTAGTGATTTTTGCGCCACATGCGTTGCGCGACCTCGTATCCAAGAGCTTGGGCTGATGAATCGCCAGGGCGGTTTTATTCACCGCCGATAAACGTGAGCGGGCGGGCGACGTCCTCCAGAGACTTGCGCTCGGCGTCGACGCCCCAGCGCCAGGCAATCCAGCCAGCAATGATCATCAGTGCTGAGCCAAGGAGATATCCCCAGAACACGCTTACCCGAGATCCGGTATCAATCAGGAGTCCGAACAAGGACGGTGCAAAGATGCCCCCAATCCCAGTTCCGACTGCATAAAAGAATGCGATCGCCAACGCGCGAATCTCGAGCGGAAAGGTTTCGCTGACTGTCAGATAGGCGGAGCTGGCCGCACACGAAGCGAAGAAAAAGATTATTGTCCAGCAGGCGGTCTGCGTCGTGGCGTCAATAGCGTTGCGCATGAAAAGCCAACCGGTCAGGGCCAGCAGGAGGCCTGAGACGATATAGGTAAATGCGATCATTGGTCTACGACCGCGAGTGTCAAACAGACGGCCTAGCAGCACAGGTCCAAGAAAATTTCCGATCGCAAAGGGGAGCAGATACCAGCCGACCTGGTCGGATGCGACGCCGTAGAAGTCGGTGAGAATCAGCGCATAGGTGAAAAAGATCGCGTTGTAAAAAAAGGCCTGAGCCGCCATCAAACTTAGTCCAACAAGCGTTCGGCGGCGATGACTTTTGAACAGCGTTTGCACCACCAGACGAAGTGGTGTCGACTTTCGACTGCGCAGGCGGACGCGGGGCAAACCTTGCGTCTGAGGAGGGGGCAAAAACCGGCTTTCGATGCCGGCGACCACACGCTCGGCTTCATTGACGTAGCCGTGGGTCATCAGCCAGCGTGGGCTTTCGGGGATCCAGAACCTCATCAAAAAAATCAGGCAGGCGAGTCCGGCACCGATCAGAAATGCGAGTCGCCAGCCGAGATCAGGGTCGATCAAGTTTGGATCCAGCAGCACCAGCGAGCCGAGAGCTGCGATGGCGGCACCGATCCAGAAGCTTCCATTGACTACGAGATCGCTCCAGCCGCGTACGCGCGCCGGAATAAGTTCCTGAATTGCGGAATTGATCGCTGCGTATTCGCCGCCGATTCCTGCGCCGGTAACAAAGCGAAAAAAGGCGAAGCTCTCGATGTTCCACGAAGTCGCCGTCGCTGCGGTTGCCGTGAGATACACGGCGAGCGTTATGAAAAAAAGTTTTTTTCGCCCCAGGCGATCGGTCAGCCGACCGAAGAACAATGCACCAAGCACTGCTCCGGCCAGATAGGCACTGCTGGCAAGCCCGATATCCGTATTGGAAAAACGTAGCGTGGAACTTTCTTTCAGAGCCCCGGCAATGCTTCCGGCCACCGTCACTTCCAGCCCATCAAGGATCCATGTGATGCCGAGCGCAGCAATAACCAGCGTGTGAAAGCGGCCCCAGGGCAGCTGATCAAGCCGCGATGGAATGTCCGTCTCGACGATATGCCTGTCTTGCATCGTGAATGCGATGTAAACGCCGCAGCTTGAATTAACTTGTTCCCGGTTCCCTGATTGGCGATACCGCCTGCTTCAGGCGCGCCAAGGACATAACGCAAAATAAATCATTAATCGCCGATCAGTCATTCTTTAAAAGCGCGCCTCGCGTGTGCGCGCTGCTGATGCAACTAACGGAAAATCAATTGGTGTCCGCTAATTGTTTGAAATAATTGATAATGATGGCTCTGAAGCACCGGCGACATCCATCGAATGATGAACGTCACAAGAAATTGGCAAACGCCGATCAAGCATCGTTCGGTGGTGCTTGGCGCCATCCTCATTGGCCTTGTCTGGATGGCTTTGTCTTTTTTTCTGAGCAACGAGCACGACAGTGCCGAGCGAGCGGCAATCCAGAATTCAACGAATTTGGCTGGAGCCTTCGAAGAGCATCTCTCGCGCTCGTTAAGCGAAATTGACAGATCTTTGAAGATCATTCGCACCCTTCAGGTGCGCGATGCAAGCAAGTTCAAACTGGCCGATTGGTTGAAGTCGAACAGGGTTCTCGCTAATGACGTGTTGCAGATTGCCCTTATTGACCGCGAGGCAAACGTAAAGGTCGGCGGTGTCGAGGGCGAAGCGCAAACCCTTTCAGCTTCTCGTTTGGGCGAAGCCTATAAAGCTCACGCAGACACGCGTGAAGATCGCCTTTTAATAGGCAAGCCCGTTCTCGATTCGGCAACGGGGCGGTGGTCTCTCCAGCTTTCTCGCCGAATTCATGACAGTCACGGATTGTTCAACGGCGTGATCGTGGCTGAACTTGACCCGGCTTATCTCACGCGCATCTACAATTCGGTCGACATTGGTAAGGACGGCTACATTCGGGTCGTCGGTCTCGATGGGGCCGTTCGCGCAACAAGTGGCCGCACGTTTTCCATTCTGGAAAAAGACTTTTCGAGGTCCGATCTCATCAGGAAACTTTCTGCAGCGCCGGACGGGTGGTTCTATACGAGCAGCTCTCTAAGCGACAATGTCCGACGCCTCATAGCCTATCGCTCGGTGACCGACTATCCGCTGGTGATTACCGTCGGACTTGCGGCGCATGAGATTTTCGCGAGGCTGGAAGCTCAAAGGCGATCTGGCTATTTGGTCGCCGCGGCGCTGTCACTGATAATTCTGGTCGTTACAGGCTTCAGTGTGAGAGGGCAGCTTTTGCGTGATGCGGCGAAAAAGCGTCTCGAGCACGCCAACATGCTGCTGAGCGCGACGCTGGCAAACATGCCCCACGGAATCTGCATGTTTGGTGCGGACAAAAGGCTCGTTCTCGCCAACGATCTCTACAGCACGATGTATGGGCTCGATCCGAACAAAATGAAGTCCGGCACAACCCTGCCTCAGATTCTGGAAGCTCGGGTCGCATCCGGATGCTGCCCGTTAGATTCGCAAAAATACATCAGTGACCGGATGGCGGAGGCGTTCCGTACCGAGCCGGGTTACGTCGTCAATGAGCTTCAGGACGGACGCACGCTGGCAGTGAGCCGTCGATCAATGCCGGATGGGGGGCCCGTTTCGGTTCATCAGGACATCACGGCGCACCTGCATGCTGAAAAGGAACTCAATGAAACAAAGCAATTCCTCAATTCCATCATTGAAAATATTCCAATCGCCGTCGTCGTGAAGGACGTAACGACACGAAAGTTTATTCTGGTCAATCGAACATTTGAGGCGATGCTAAAAGTCTCGCGAGCCGAAGTTCTCGGCAAGACGGTATTCGACATCTATCGCACGAAGGATGCGGAACGAATTGATGCCGCCGACAACGCCGCTCTCGCGGCGGACATAGGGGCACATTCCAACGACTATGAGATCGAAATGCCGGGCGGCGAGTCACGCATTCTTGCCACAAATCGCATTGTCGTTCGTGACAGCGAGGGCAATGCCAAGCATCTGGTGGTTGTGATCGACGATATTACCGAAAGAAAAAAATCAGAGCAGCGCATTGCATTCATGGCCCATCATGACGTTTTAACGGGTCTGCCAAATCGCCTGTCGGTTATGGAGAAAATTGAGGAGGCAGTCGCACGGCATCGAAGGCGCGGCGACTCGTTTGCCATATTGTTGTTGGATCTGGACCGGTTCAAACACGTCAACGACACGCTTGGTCACGCAGTAGGCGACGCCCTGCTGCGAGAAACGGCGTCGCGGCTCAAGGCATCGCTGCGCGAAACCGACGTATTGGCAAGGCTGGGCGGCGACGAATTCGCGATCGTTCAGGACAGCGAGAACAACCAGCGCGAGGCCGCGAGTGCGCTTGCAAACCGTGTCATCGAGATCGTCTCCCGGCCGTTCAAAATAGAAGGCAACGAGGTCAACATCGCGACAAGTGTCGGCATTGCCTTGGGTCCCGAACATGCGACCAATTCCGACAGCCTCATGAAAATGGCCGATTTGGCGCTCTATCGCGCGAAGTCGGCCGGTCGGAATGGATATCGGTTCTTCGATCCCGAAATGAGTCTGGCCGCAAGCGCGCGGCACGAGCTTGAGAATGAGTTGCGCCGCGCGCTCCAGCAGGATGAATTTGAACTTCAGTACCAGCCAATAGTGGACACCAAAACGCTTCAGATCTGCGGCGCGGAAGCGCTGATCCGGTGGCGACACCCCACCAAGGGCACCATATTGCCTGACCAGTTCATTCCGCTTGCGGAAGAAACCGGAATGATCACCCAGTTAGGCGAGTGGCTGCTGCAAACCGCCTGCGCGGACGCTGCCAGCTGGCCGGTCGACATCAAAGTGGCTGTAAATCTGTCAGCCGTGCAATTTCGAAAAAATAACCTTGTCGATGTCGTGCTGTGTGCGCTTGCCCAGACTGGATTGCCGCCGGAGCGGCTAGAGCTTGAAATCACTGAAACCGCCCTCATCGAGTCGGCGACGGAATGTCTGCCGGTATTGCGGCAGTTCAAGAATCTCGGGATCGCGGTAGCCTTGGACGATTTCGGAACCGGATACTCGTCGCTGAGCCAGCTGATGATGTTTCCGTTCGACAAGATCAAGGTCGACAAGTCGTTTACGCAAAACCTGACGAAGCGCACTGAATGCGCCGCCATTATTGCAGCAACCCTGACGCTGGCCCGAAGCCTGGACATCGCAACAACCGCCGAAGGCGTGGAAACTGTCGCACAATATCGGCTTCTGCGACTCGCTGGCGTGACATCGCTGCAGGGCTATCTGTTTCAGCCGCCTTGCTCATCAAGCGAAATAGACTTCGCCAGCGCCTACAATATCCCCGAGATCGAAAATGCCGCCTAGCACGAAGCCAGGGCCGGAAGCTTTGGACGATCGGCGGGATCGGATTTCCACCGAGCAAAAGAGCGCGCCGCGCCGCCAGTCGCTAATCGACGAATTGGAAGCGTCAATCTCGCAAAAGAACATTGGCTCGCGAGCCGAAATCCTGCGCCAGATTACGGATTTGTTCGTCGCCGGGTCCGGTCACTTCGACGGCGAGCAAATGGCGCTCTTTGACGATGTGATGGATCGTCTTGTCAACGAAATCGATCATTCCGCCCGCGTCGTCTTCGGGGAAACGATTGCCGGCCTCGCGAATTCACCCCCCAAGGTCACCAAAACGCTCGCGCTTGACGATTCCATTGACGTGGCCGGCCCTGTGCTTCGCCGGTCAGAGTGTCTCGATGACGAGACTCTGATTGAGGGGGCGAAGACCAAAGGCCAGGAACACCTGCTCGCAATCTCCCAGCGCGCTCGCCTGAGCGAAGGCGTCACCGACGTGCTGGTGGAGCGAGGGAACCAGAAAGTTATTATCAGCACTGCTGCCAATGCCGGCGCGCGCTTCTCTGAGTTCGGCTACTCCACCCTGGTCACGCGATCTGAAGACGATACCGAGCTTGCATTGCTGATTTGGGCGCGCCCTGAAATTCCCCGCGAGTTCTTGTTGACCTTGTTCGAGACGGCATCGGAAACCGTACGGCTCAAATTCGAGACCACGGATAGGGCCAAAGCGGACCTGGTAAGGGAAATGATCAAGCAGGCGGCCGACCAGATTCAAACAAAATTGCGCGACCATTCCGCAAAATATGCGGCTGCCCGCGCATATGTCGAGCAATTGCACAAGAACGGCGAGCTCTCCGAAGCACAGGTGTGCAAGTTCGCCGAGCTGCGCAAATTCGACGAGACTGCAGCAGCGATGTCTTTGCTGATGGACCTGCCGATTGGAGCAATCGAGCGTGCATTGGTGCACGATACCGGCGATCAAATTCTGGTATTGGCGAAATCGATCGATTTCTCCTGGAAAACGACCCGCGCCATTCTCATGCTGGACGGCGGCGTCAATGCCGAAGAATACCTGGATCGATATAAGAAGCTGCGGCAGGAAACAGCCCGGTCCGCCATACAGTTCTATCGATTGCGCGAACGCGCCGCGAAAGCGCAGGCGAAGTAGCACGCCGTTCGTGGCGGCGAAATAGCGGCTACGCGGGCATCTGCGCAGCGCGCTGGCCGGCCGTGGTGCCGGCAATCCTGCCGAATACCGAGCCCGCCATGAGGCCGGTGCCGCCAGGATAGTTGAAGTAGAATAGCCCGCCGACCAGCTCTCCCGCCGCGTGCAGTCCGGCGATCGCCTCGCCGTCGGTGTCCAGGACGCGGCCTGTTGTATCGATCTTCAGTCCGCCGAAGGTAAAGGTTATGCCGCAGGTCACCGCGTAAGCCTCGAACGGCGGCTCATCGATCGCATTGGCCCAGTTCGATTTATTGATAGCCAGGCCTTCGGTCCGCCTCCCATCCTTAACATTCGGATTGAAGGCTATGTCTGTGCGTACAGCTTTGTTGTACATCTTGATTGTATCAAGCGCACGCTTGGCATCGACGTCATCGAGTTTCTTCACCAGTTCTTCGAGGGTGTCAGCCCGCGCTTTGGTCACCTGCTTGATACGATATTCGTCGCGCAGCATTGGGATAATCTTTTTGTCGAAGACCTGCCACGCGAATTGACCGGGCTGCATCAGGATAACGCGCCCGTATTTCGCATAGGTGTAATTGCGAAAATCCGCGCCCTCATCGACAAAGCGATCGCCATTGGCATTGATCATGATGCCCCATGGGTAGGAGTGCTTCTGAAAGTTATCGCCAACCGCAAGATCGCCGAATTCGGGCGCGTTGCGATCCCAGCCGACAGCGTGACAGCCGGACCAGTTGCCTGTCGGCATGGCCCCGATATCAAGGGCCATGCGAATCCCGTCGCCGGTGTTGAAGCGGGTGCCGCGTATCTTGGCGAGTTCCCATCCGGGACCAAGGTACCGCGTGCGCATCTCGGCGTTGGCCTGGAAGCCTCCTGCCGCCAACACCACGCACCTGGCTTTAACCTCGACCGTGCGCCCATCGTGTTTCACGCGCACGCCTTTCACGCCATCGTCGTCGGCAATCAGCGACACAGCCCGCGCGTTATAAGCGACATGAACGCCATTCTTGCGAGCGATCTTGGTGTGGGCGTCGACTAGTCCGGGCCCGCCGCCCCAGGCTTCGACCGTCAGCCCGCCCCAAAACTTGAACTTGCCGTTGATCTTGTAGGCCTGGCGTCCGTAGATCGGAATGAAACGGATGCCTTTGCTTTGCATCCATCGCATCGTTTCCTTGCTGCGAGTGACGAGCAATTCGCACAGATCGGGATCGGTGCGGTATTCGGTGACACGCCCCATATCGTCGAAGAACTTGTCTTCGGCGTAGGTGCCAAAATCGGTATTGGAAATCTCTTCATCGGTCAGATCGGGCATCAGCGTGCGCAAATCATCAACGCCATCGTAGACGCAGCGAAAGGCACCGGCAGTGAAACGGCTATTGCCCCCGGATTCTTCTTCCGGCGCGCGCTCGATCATCAGGACCGAAACGCCATGCTCAGCCGCGGCATGGGCCGCGCAAAAAGCGGCATTTCCGGCACCGACAATCACGACATCGCTGGAGGAGGGAAGCATGCGTTCATATCCGTTCTTGTTGCGCCGAAGACTACCGGCGTTTGCTCAAGCCGCAAGACGCGCGGGGGCAGGAGATGCCCCGAGGGCCGAACTTTCCCGCGCAAAACCTCACTTTCCGTCGGTTTTCAGGGAAATCCGGCGGGGGTGGTTGCTCAAAACCCGAAAATCTGCCGAACCAACAAGCCTTTTCCAATGTTAAAAGCAGGGGCCCTATGTAACCAGAATAATCATGCAATGAGCGGCGTGCTGGCAGTCATCTGCGTCGTGGTGTGGATTTATCTTCTCGCGGGCCGCGGCAACTTTTGGCTTTGCTGCATACGCGACACCGGCCGCCCGGTGCCCGAATTACGGCGTTGGCCCGTCGTCGTTGTCGTCGTCCCCGCGCGCAATGAGTCGAAATACATCGCAGCAAGCGTGCGGTCTCTGCTGGGGCAGGATTATGCGGGCGAGTTTGAGCTTATCGTTGTTGACGACGATAGCAGCGATGGCACAGCAGCGAATGCCATGCACGCTGCAGAATCCTTTCCCGACGGCCGGATGACGGTGATCGAGAGCAAAGGGCCGCCGCCGGGCTGGACCGGAAAGCTGTGGGCGCAGAACCAGGGCATTGCGGCGGCCGAAAACCTTCGGCCCGAATATCTTCTGCTTACCGACGCCGATATCGAGCATGCCCCCGATACGCTGACCTGGCTCGTAAGACAATCATCCGCTAGCCAATTTGAGTTGACGTCACTGATGGCGAAGCTGCGATGTGAGAGCCTGGCCGAACGAACTCATGTGCCGGCGTTCATATATTTTTTTCAAATGCTGTTTCCATTTTCATGGGTGTCTCAACCAGGACCGAGCACCGCAGCTGCAGCGGGGGGCTGCATGCTCGTGCGCGCGGATACGCTTGCGAGCGTTGGCGGCATTGCGAGCATTCGCAACGCACTGATCGATGATTGTTCATTAGCGGCCAAGATGAAAACAATGGGGCCAATTTGGTTGGGTCTCAGCGACCGCGTGCACAGCAATCGGCCCTATCAAACTTTTTCCGACGTGAGGCGTATGATCTCACGGTCCGCCTATGCGCAACTTCGTTACTCACCGTTTCTGCTGGCAGCGACGCTCGCCGGCATGGCGATAACTTTCATGGCTCCGCCGCTTATTGCGATCTTTGCCGCCGGACTGCCGCGTTTTTTGGGATTGCTTGCCTGGCTGGCGATGACGATATCTTTTCTGCCGACATTGCGGTTCTATAGACTGTCGCCTTTATGGAGCCTCTCGCTCCCGGCAATTGCCGGACTATATCTCTATTACACACTCAGCTCGGCCTATCAGTTTATCAAAGGGCAGGGGGGTGAATGGAAGGGACGCATTCATGCCGATGCGACGAGTCTGCAATGACTTCTAGCGGACAACTTCGATCGGGCAAGGGTGCGCACGATGAGAATTTCCCGGTCGCATCGCGCCTCATTAAGAGGCAACACCGGCCTGTCATCCTGGCGTTCTACGAATTTGTTCGGGTTGCCGACGATATTGCCGACCACCCTGAGCTTGCGAGCACGGAAAAAATTGCACGGCTTGATCGGCTGGAGGCAAGCCTGCTCGGCAAAGGCGGCGACGATCCTGAAGGCCTGCGGCTCCGTGCAATTCTGGAAGAGAGGAACCTTTCCCCGCGTCATGCTCAGGATTTGCTAAGCGCTTTCCGTCAAGACGCGACCAAGCACCGTTACGCCAGCTGGGACGAACTCATCGACTATTGTTCGCGCTCGGCGATGCCTGTCGGTCGCTTTGTGCTCGACGTGCATGGCGAAACGCGGGCAACCTGGCCGGCGTCGGATGCCCTCTGTGCGGCGCTGCAGGTCATCAATCATGTGCAGGACTGTGCCGAGGACTACCGTGCGCTTGACCGGGTCTATATTCCGCTCGATGCCCTGGCGGCGAGTGGCGCCAGTGTCGAACAGCTGGACGGCAAGGAGTCGGCACCCTCGTTGAAAGACTGCCTTCGCGGGGTGGTGGCTCGCACTGGGGTTCTATTGGACGAAAGCCGCGGACTTGAGGCTAGCGTCAGCGATACGCGGCTTGCGCTCGAGATCTCGGTCATCCAATCGCTGGCCAGCCGCCTGATCGCAATTCTTATGGTCCGCGATCCATTGGCCGAGCGCGTGCATCTCACCAAAGCCGAAGCGCTTGCGACCGCTTTAAGTGGGGGTGCTCGGGCTATAGTTCGCCGGCTGGTCCGCACAGTGTCGCCGGCACACCGATATCAGACCCCATGAACCTCCAGATTCCAGAATCCTTAACAGATCAGTCATCGCCGGCCAGCCGCGCAGGCGGGAGCTCTTTTTATCTCGCCATGCGTCTCCTCAGCCGCGAAAAAAGGGAAGCGATTTTCGAAGTGTATTCGTTTTGCCGGGAGGTCGACGACATTGCCGACAATGACGCGCCGCGTCCGCAACGGCTCGCACTGCTGTCCGTATGGCGACAGAACATCGACGCGCTCTATTCCGGGAATATTCCGAATGGACTTGAGCGGCTTGCGAAGATCATTGCCCGTTTTAGTTTGCGCAAAGAGGACTTCCTTGCGGTTATTGACGGCGTGGAAATGGATGCGCGGGAGGATATTCGCGCCCCCAGTCTCGAGCACCTTGAGCTTTATTGCGATCGCGTCGCCAGTGCCGTCGGGCGGTTATGCGTGCGCATTTTTGGCATGAGCGACGCCGACGGGAAATTGCTCGCGCATCATCTTGGTCGAGCGCTTCAATTGACAAATATCTTGCGTGATATAGACGAGGATGCCGGAGTGGGGCGCCTGTACCTGCCGCGGGAGGCGTTGGCGCTTGCCAATATCAACACAAGCGACCCAAGCGCCGTCGCGTCAAGTCGTCACCTCGCCCCCGCCTGTAACTTCATTGTCGACCGAGCTCGCGCACATTTTAAGAACGCAGACGAGATCATGGCGCGCTGTCCGCGCCAGGTCGTGCGAGCGCCTAGAATCATGGGAGCGGTCTATCGCCAGAAGCTAGAAGACATGGTATCGCGCGGCTGGACCCCGCCGCGGAACCGCCTTCACGTGAAAAAGTCTTATTTATTGTGGATTGCGTTGCGGCATGCGTTCGTCTGAAGACGGCACGGTACACATTATCGGCGCTGGACTGGCGGGGCTTTCTGCCGCGGTGCGCCTTTGCGGAATACGCCGCGGAGTTGTTGTGCACGAGGCGACCACGCACGCGGGCGGCCGGTGCCGTTCATATTTTGACCAGGCCACCGATATGATGATCGATAACGGCGCACATGTGCTGCTGTCGGGAAATCATGCCGCCCTATCCTTTGTCGAGACTATCGGATCGAGCGCAGGCCTGCACGGGCCGAGCGAGGCGGAGTTTGATTTCATTGATCTGCCAAGCGGCGAGAAGTGGACCTTGCGTTTTGGCGACGGCCGATTTCCATGGTGGGTTTTCGACAAGGACCGCCGCGTGCCGCAGACCGACGTCGTCGATTACCTGCCGCTGGCGCGTCTCCTCTGGACTTCGGCCGATAAGCCCATTGCAGAAGTCATAAGTTGCTCGGGGCCAATTTACGAGCGTTTGCTCGAGCCTTTGCTGCTTGCCGCACTCAATATCCAACCCCGCCAGGGATCAGCGAAATTGGCCAGCGTGCTTATCCGTGAAACGCTCGGTCTCGCCGGGCAGGCGTGCCGGCCATTACTCGCGCGCGAGGGGTTGGCAAACGTATTTGTTGAACCTGCGATTGGCTATTTGAGCGAGCGTGGCGTCTCGGTCGTGTTTGAGGATGAATTGACCGCAGTCAAATTTAACGGTCGGCGCGCGTTGCGACTCGATTTTGCAAAAGGGAATGTCGATCTCGGGATCAACGATGCGGTGATCCTTGCCGTTCCCCCCTATGTGGCAGGGAATTTTGTGCCGGATTTGCGGGCTCCGTCCTCATTTCGTGGGATTGTGAATGCGCATTTTCGTCTCGATCCCCCTGCTGGCTTGCCACCGATACTGGGGGTGATCAACGGCACCTGTCAGTGGATTTTCGCGCTGCCGGGCCGGATTTCGGTGACCATCAGCGACGGCGGCGAGTACTTTACTAT
>DAISKM010000013.1:10936-20133 GCA_036820945.1 Pseudolabrys sp. | reverse complement strand
TACCAGCAGTATACCACAGCAGATAACATGACTGACCGCATGGCGGCGCTTGCAACACTGTCACTTCATGACGTCGTGGAGCGCCAGCCGGCGCTCGACGATTTCTATGCACGCTATTCGTCGGATGCCCTCGTCGTGGACAAGTGGTTCTCCCTACAGGCGACTGTTCCGGAACCCGGCGCCCTCGACAAGGTGCGAAGCCTCACCGCACACACCGCCTTCTCCCTCGCCAATCCAAACCGGGTCCGTGCGCTGATCGGCGCTTTTGCACAAGGCAATCCGACCCAATTCAATCGCGCTGACGGTGCCGGATATGAATTCGTTGCCGATACCGTACGGGCACTCGATCCGAAAAATCCGCAAGTTTCCGCCCGGCTTGCAACTGCTTTCCGGGCCTGGCGGATGCTCGAAAGCGGGCGCCGCGCCAAGGCAGAGGCCGCGCTAACCCGATTGAAAACGACGCCGGGCCTCTCGCGCGATTTAAACGACATCGTGGAGCGCGCGTTGGCGGTGTCCTGATAACCAGGACGGCGGCAACTATGCTGCAAATCGAACCGTGGGTAACATTTTTTTAGGATTTGACTCTTCCGACTCTCGACAAATCAACGTCCATCGATTCCAATCAATGGGTGATTCGGGAAGCGATGCGGCACATCCTTCCGTCTTGAGGGTGACTGGGGACATTCCGAACGGAGGCCTTCTATGGCGCGCGCCAGCGTGGCGAGTGCGTCTGCAAACGCGGATTCTATCAAGGGCCTCGCGCAATCAATCGCCAAGCCGGCCTATCGGCGTCTCCTGAACGCCGAGCCGCTCTTGCGGCGCGCCGTCCCGGTGCTGATCATCGCCTTTCTGGCGACCATTTGTGTCGGTGCCCTTGTACAGGTGCTCGACCATCGCCGCCAAACGCTGACAAGCGAGATTGCATCCCTCGAAGCGGTCGGTGACTTCTCTGCCGAGCGGCTCCGGCAGCCGCTAAAACAGCCCGCAGGTGCAACTGAGCAACCGCAACAGGTTCTAGCGCGCGCGCTGCCATCCTGGGCGATGGCCCCCGGCCGGCGCTTTCTTCTCACCACCGCCGACGGCATCGTTACGGCTGCGACGCCTGCCGCAGACGGCACGCTCGGTCGTCGCCTGCTGGATTTGCTCGGACCTACCCAACCCTTAACGACTTTTGGCGCCAGTGCGGGCGTCATGGATATCGCTCTCCCCGACAACACGCGCGCGTTGGCGACGGTGCGCCTGCTCAAGGCTCCATTTGGCCAGTTGGCGGTTATCCAGTCACGGGAGCCAGCTCTCGCGAGCTGGCGCTCGCTCACCACGCTCACGGTTACTTTGTCAGCCACCACCGGATTCGTCGTTCTTATTTTAGGATTCGCTTTTCATTGGCAGGCGACAAGAGCCCGGGAGGCCGACCTCATTCATGAAACCGTCCGCAGCCGGATCGATACTGCGCTTAATCGCGGCCGCTGCGGACTATGGGATTGGGACCTCGCCCGAGGACGAATCTTCTGGTCGCAATCGATGTTCGAAATTCTCGGACTGGACACGAAACACGATCTGCTTTCGTTCGGGGATGTGAACGCGCTGGTGCATCCTGATGACGTTAATCTCTACCAGCTCGCGGCTGAACTTGCCGACGCAACGACGACCACAATCGATCATGCGTTCCGCATGCGTCACGCCGCGGGCCACTGGGTATGGCTGCGCGCACGCTGCGAGCTGGTGCGCCAGGCCGGCGAATCGGGACTACATCTGATCGGCATAGCCGTCGACATCACCGAACAGAAAAATCTCGTCGAAAAAACCGTGGCTGCCGACATGCGTCTGCGTGATGCCATCGAGACCATTCCCGAAGCATTCGTGCTCTGGGACGCGGACAATCGCCTTGTACTCTGCAATTCGAATTTTCAGGAACTTCACCACCTCCCTGACGACGCGATCACTGTCGGCGCCTCCTATGAGTCGGTTGTCGCTGCCGGAAGCAAGCCCGTAGTCCGTAATAAAGTGACCACCGCCGGGCCTAGCATTCCTGGTGCGCGCACGTTCGAAGCACAGCTCGAGGATGGTCGCTGGCTGCATATCAGCGAAAGACGCACAAAGGACGGTGGCTACGTGTCGGTGGGCACGGACATAACGGCACTCAAGGCTCATGAGGAAAAACTGCTCGACAGCGAAAAAAGGCTCATAGCGACGATTGCCGATCTGAGTGCGTCGCAGCAGCGCTCGTCCGAACTCGCTGAAAAATATGCCGAGGAGAAAACCCGAGCCGAGGAAGCCAATCAGGCAAAATCAAAATGTCTGGCAGATATGAGCCACGAACTGCGTGCCCCGCTCAATGCGATTATTGGCTTCTCGGAAATCATGGAATCCGGAATGTTCGGCCCGCTTGGCGCGGAAAAATATCGCGAATACTGCAGCGACATTCGCGGCAGCGGCCAATATCTGCTCGAGGTAATCAACGACATTCTGGATATGTCGAAAATCGAGGCCGGCCGGATCCGACTTGACTTCGAGGATCTCGATCTAGATTCGCTGCTTGGGGAAGCGATGCGGGTGGTTGGCGCGCGTGCGCAGGACAAGCGCCTGCAGCTGTCGGCCAGGATATCGCCGGAACTGCGATTGCGTGCCGACCGCCGAGCTCTGAAGCAGGTTATCCTAAATTTGCTGTCCAACGCGGTGAAATTTACCCCCGCAGGCGGCCGCGTTACCGTCCGCGGACAGGCCAGCAACTATTGCATAACGCTCGCCATAGCAGACACCGGTATCGGCATCGCCAAGGAAGCCTTAGCCCGGCTCGGGCGTCCATTCGAGCAGGTCGAAAGCCAGCTCACAAAGAGCCATCAGGGCTCAGGTCTTGGACTCGCCATATCGAAGTCACTTGTTGAGTTGCACGGCGGACACATGCGCATCCGCTCGACACTTGGAAAGGGCACGCTCGTGATGGTCCGGCTCCCCCTCGAGCCGCAATGCCACCTGCCGAAGGAAGAAGCAGCCTAGGCGAACTCGGGTGCTTTCCCCAGGATCCGCACAAAGCTTTCTCGCACTTTTGCCTGCATGTCGGCCACCGTCGCCTCGAGGGTCGCGAAGTCGGGCACATCGGCTGCGCGGGCCAAAAGCCGCAGAAGTCCCGTACCGGCGGTCTTGGGGTCGAACGTATCGGTCACACACAGACGGAGGATTTGCGTGAGATCATGATAGAGCTCAACGGCGGGACGAAGAATTTCACCATCCTCTGGCGCCAGCACGCGCAGGGACCGCGCTTTGTCGAGCACACGCGCGGTTGAAGTATCAAGTATTTCCGGCAAGCGATGAGCGTGGATGAGCTGCAAATACTGGGCAATGAACTCAATATCGATCAGGCCTCCTGCCACGTATTTTAGATCCCAGCGATTGCGGTCTCCTTTTTCCTTGGCGATGGCGGCCCGCATTTCCACCACGTCGCCGGCAATCAACTCAGCGTTCCGCGGCTGGCGCAATATGTCCCGGATGACACTCTCTATTTTTTGCTTGAATGCAGGAGAAGCGGACACAACTCGTGCCCTAGTCAGCGCCATATGCTCCCACGTCCACGCCTCTGTCTCCTGATACGCGGAAAAACTCTCGAGTTGCGTCGCCAGGGGCCCCGCGCGGCCCGATGGCCGCAGCCGCATATCCACCTGGTAGAGCGCCCCATAATTGGTCTGTGCCGTGAGCGTGTTGATAAGCCTCTGGGTAAGCCGGGCGAAATATTGCGCGCCATACAGAGGCCGTGACCCGTCCGATTCCGGGAATCCGCCGTCAAAATCGTAGATGAGGATGAGGTCAAGGTCGGACGTTGCGGTCATTTCGTAGCCGCCCAACTTGCCCAAAGCCACCACCGCGGTCTCTTCATCGCGCATGTGACCATGCGCGAGCGCGAAGTTGGCGGTGACCGAGCGATGCACGGCACGGATCACCGCATCTGACAAACGCGCGAACGCCTCCCCCGCCTGCCTCGCAGTGACAGTTCCCGTGAGGATTCGCACACCAATCAGGAACATATACTCGAGGCCGAACATGCGTATGCGCTCGAGCAAGTCCTCGTGATAGCGCGACTGAGCGAGCGCCGCATCAAATCGGCGACGAAGCTCGTCCTCATCCGGCAAAGCGCCAAAAAAACTCGGGTCAATTAGCGCATCGATCACCTGGGGATGGCGTGCCAACGCATCACCCAGACGTGGTGCAATGCCGAGAACAAGAACGATTAATGCAATGAGTTCGGGGTTTTGCCGGAGAAGAGACAATAGTCGCGCCGGGCCATGCAGGTTGGCGAGGAAACGATCGAAAAGCACCAGCGTGGCATTCGGGTTGTCCGTTCGCGACAGCCGTTCAAGCAACGCCGACAGCAGCGCTGTCAGATGAGCGCGTGCGGTTTCGCTTTTGAGCGGGCGGTAGGTTCCGCTTATCCATTGCCGGATGATGCTGGATGCTTCCAGAGGCGCACGAAAACCAAGTTCAGAAAGCCTGTCGAGCGTCTTGTGATCGTCGGCCTCAACTGGAAATGCCAAGGCCGGGCGACCGATGTCCTCCTCCTTCTCGAAGAGGCGCGCGTAGTAGTGCTGCACTTTGTTAAGGTGTTCCAGCAAAACACTGGCAAAGGCATCCCGGTCGGCGAAACCCATAAAACGCGCAAAGTGGTCCATTGCCGCCTGTTCGGCTGGCAAAGTTTGCGTTTGTTCATCGTTGATCATCTGCAGCCGGTGTTCCACGGTCCGGAGAAAGCAATAGGCTGCTTTCATCGCGTCACGCGCGGCTTCATCAATCCACTGGTCTTCGCAAAGCTTATCCAGGGTCGTGAGGGTATCGCGGTCCCGCAGCTCAGGATTGCGACCGCCTGCAATGAGCTGCTGGGTTTGAACGAAAAACTCGATTTCACGGATCCCGCCGCGCCCGAGCTTGATGTTGTGGCCTTCGACAGCAATCTCGCCATGCCCGCGGTAGGCATTGATCTGCCGTTTCATAGCGTGAATATCCGCGACAGCTGCGAAGTCGAGATATTTCCGCCACACGAACGGCGCTATCTGATGCAGGACCGCTTCACCGACGGCAATGTCGCCGGCGCAGGCACGAGCCTTTATCATGGCCGCCCGCTCCCAGTTCTGACCGACGCTTTCGTAATAGAAGAGAGCGGCTTCAGTAGAAATCGCAATTGCGGTGGAGGCCGGGTCCGGGCGCAGACGCAGATCTGTCCGAAACACGTACCCGTCGGCGGTACGCTCCTGCAGTAGTCTTACGAGCCGTTGTGTGATGCGCACAAATAACGTTGACGGCTCCATGTCTGCCGACAGCGCGGGCGCCGAGGGGTCATACATGACAATGAGGTCGATGTCGCTTGAGTAGTTGAGCTCAAAAGCGCCCATCTTTCCCATTGCCAGCGCGACATAGCCGCTTCCGATGTGCGGCTGCGATTTATCTTTTGGCAAGAGGCGTCCGGCACGAACGGCGTCGGCCAGACAAAAACGTAATGCTGCTTCGACTGCAGTGTCCGCAAGATTTGTCAGTGCGCGAGCTGTACGCATCACAGGCCAAACACCGCCTATGTCAGTGAGCGCGATTAAAAGTGCCGCCTCGCCTTTCATTTGACGCAGCAAGTGCATCACTTCGGCTTCATCCGTAGAGGATGCGATGTTGCGTGAGTGTTGATTCAGCAGGGCAATCAGGTGCTGATCGGGATCAGAATTGAGTAATCGCAGCAGTCGTTTTGGGTCGCGGCTGACCAATTCCCACAAGTAAGGCGAGCTTTCGGAGAAACTCTCAATGAGCGCGTTGACGGTAGGCTTAGCGATAAAAAGACTTCGAAGCCCTTTTGCTTCTTCCGCTGTCAATTCTGACAGCCAGGCACCAATGCGCGCCTGGGCCGCTTTTTCATCAACAAGCAGAGGCGCGGTCGTAATCAGGTCAGCGAGTTTTTCGCTTGTAGTATTGGGACCGCCACCAGCTCGTCCAACGGTCGGCTTATGGGAAGAAATCTTTCGTTTTGCGGGCCGCTTCATCCGGCAATCTGTACCGGCCCTCCCCGTGGCAAAGCAATCACGGTTTTGAGACCTGGCTGGTTGTCTGTGAGGGTCAGTTCGCCGCCATGCAGGCGCGCTACAGCGGAGGCGAGGCTCAACCCCAGCCCGGAGCCCGGTTTGGAGCGGCTTTGTTCCAGCCGGACGAACCGTTCGACCGCACGAGCACGATCCGCCTCGGGAATGCCGGGCCCGCTGTCCGCAACTGTCAGAAGAATCCGGTCTCCCTCGCTCATGGCGCGCACTACGATTTCCGCCGGCGCGCCGTTTTCCGCGCGCTGACACGGTTCTGTGTATTTGATGGAGTTGTCGATCAGGTTCGCGAGAGCCTGGCTGATAAGTTCTCGATTTCCCCTGAGCGGCACCGGCGCGTCAGCTTCTACTTTCAGAGCAATGCCTTTTTCCTCCGCCAGAGCCTCGTAGAGTTCGCCAACATCGTGCGCGATTTCCGCTGCATCAAATTCGCTCATGTTTTCTCGGGCTTGCCCGGATTCCGCGCGGGCGATCATCAGGAGCGCGTTAAAGGTCCGAATAAGTCCGTCAGATTCCTCAATGGTGCTTTCCAGCGCGGAGCGGTAATCGGTCTCGTTTTTTGCCGAACGCAACGCCTGCTCTGCGCGATTGCGTACACGGGTGATCGGAGTTTTGAGATCGTGGGCGATATTATCGGAAACCTCCTTTAAACCGCGCATCAGCGCTTCGATACGCTCCAGCATCAGGTTGAGATTTCCTCCCAAACGATCGAGCTCATCGCCTGTGCCGGCGACCGGCAACCGCCCACTCAGGTCGCCCTGCATGATTGTGCGCGTGGTCTCCGTCATGGCGTCGACCCGGCGCAGCACACGACGGGTTACAAATAGCCCACCGACAAGGCCGAGCACGATCACAATCGCGATCGACCATCGTCCGGCTGACAGCACGATGTTGTAGAGCCGGTCGCGTTCGTCGAGATCCCGCCCGACTAGCAAGCGAAATCCTCCTGGCAATTGAAAGACGCGTGCCAGCGCTCGGTGTTCCGGATGATCGGCCGCATCGGACTCGTCGAGCCTGCGATAGGCCGTTTCCGTCCAGCCGGGGTTGTCGAGCGTGCCGGGGGGCAACGTGGTGACGTTGCCGGCGAGTGTTTCTCCGGCGAAGGTTGTAACGAGGTAAAGGCTCGATCCCGGTCTTCGTGCCCGTGCGTCGACTACGGCAACGAGCCGCCTGATGCCGCCAAGGCGATATTGCTCGGACAGCCCGGTGATTTCGGCGTTGACCGTGTCTGTGATCTGTTCGGTGATGAGACGGCGGGTGTTGAGGGCGAAATAGCCAAGCAGGAATGCCGCAAACAGGGCGAATACGGTCAAATAGACCAGCGTCAGCTTAAACGTGGTCGTCCGAAAAAGTTTACCGAGCGCCGTCACGTATCATGTATCCCGCGCCGCGGATCGTATGCAGGAGCGGCTGGGAGAAACCTTTATCTATTTTTGAACGCAAGCGCGAGATGTGCACGTCAATGACGTTGGTTTGTGGGTCGAAATGATAATCCCACACATTTTCCAATAGCATAGTGCGAGTGACGACCTGACCCGCATGCTGCATCAGGTACTCAAGGAGGCGAAATTCTCGTGGCTGCAGCGAAATTTCTTCCTCGCCGCGGTGTACCTGATGCGACAATCGGTCGAGCTTGAGATCGCCCACCCTTAGCAACGTTTCCTCGCCGCGGCCGCCTCGTCGGCGCGCCAGAACCTCGACGCGCGCCAGCAGTTCGGAGAATGAATATGGCTTGGGCAGGTAGTCGTCGCCGCCGGCCCGCAGTCCCTTGACCCGATCATCGACCTGACCAAGGGCCGAGAGGATCAGGGCGGGCGTCTCCATGCCCTTTGCCCGCAGCGCGCCAATGATGGCCAGGCCGTCCCGTTTGGGCAGCATGCGGTCGACGATTAAGACGTCATATTGACCCCCGAGGGCCATGGCGAGGCCGTCGTCACCATCCGTTGCGGCGTCGGCAACGTGGCCCACCTCGCGGAAGGCCTTTACGAGATAGTCCGCAGCGTCGCGGTCGTCCTCGATGACCAGAAGGCGCATGGTGACCCGATCCGGTTGCGCTTCGGCCATCCTACCGAAAGGGCGCGGCCCGTTGATATCCGGATAAGTGGGCATCGGTCACACCAATTCCAGTCAATTCCGTGGCGCGCGTGATACGTGTACGAGAGGGGGTGGCGGATTCCCACCACCCCCTCCGCGACCCCACCCCAGCGGGGGCGACGGATGCCGGGGTTGGAGTTCGTACCGAAAGCGGCCGCCGTCAATGCGCGCCCGCCTTCCGCAATTGCCGGGACGGGCTCGACGCCCGTCCCGTTGAGGGCAGACCTACCGGCGGGGGCGACGGATGCCGGCGGTTGTCCCCAAAAACTCACCCGCGCGCGAGCGGGAGGGCAACGAACCGCAAGCTGTCGCCCTTTTTCACTCGAACGAGAACGCTGCGCTTACCTTCCGTGCGTGCGCTCGTGACAACGTCGCGCACGTCAGCAGGCGTCGATACGGACTTGCCGCCAATCTCGAGGATCACGTCGCCAGTCGAAAACCCATGGTCCGCGGCAATGCCATTCGAGTCGACGCCTGTCACAACGACACCCTCCGCCCCGGAGCCGGCGACGCGCGCCGCGGGAGCGAGCGAGAGCCCCAGTTTGCCGACGTCGGCATCATTCTCGGCATCTCCAACACTTGCTCGCGCTTCCTTTGAATTTGGCAACTCACCGAGCGTCAGAGTGACCGTCTTCTCCGCGCCTTTGCGAAGGACGGTCAGCTTGACCGAAGTCTTGGGAGCCATTGCTCCGATCTTCTTGGCGAGATCGCGAGCATCCTTGACCTCTTTGCCGTCAACGGAGGTGATGACGTCACCGGCTTCGATCCCTGCCTTCTGAGCGGGGCTGTTTGCCTGAGGCTCGGCGACAAGTGCGCCTTCCGCCTTCTTGAGACCAAGGCTGTCGGCAATGTCCTGCGTTACCGGCTGAATTTGAACACCGATCCAGCCGCGCGTTACTGAGCCGCGGTCCTTGAGTTGCGCGATAACGCTGTTCACTGTGTCGGCGGGAATTGCAAAGGCGATGCCAACCGAACCGCCCGACGGCGAGAAGATCGCCGTGTTGACGCCGATCACATTGCCATCGGTGTCGAACGTGGGCC